>JBKOYU010000388.1:0-5056 GCA_046725575.1 Actinomycetota bacterium
CTGTGGTGTTAAGCATCGGGGTCGTTAAGCAGCGCGATTGTCGTGTGACGCCGGTGCTCGCAGTTCACCGAGGGGATCATTGCGCGGGAAAACGAATCACCTTGCCGGCTCTCAGTGTTGTCGGCATGGCAGCGGTAAAGCGCCGTCAGGCAGCGCGGCGCGGTAGGCCGACCGGGAGGGGTCGTCGCGCTGCCCTTTAGCCCGTGGTTTGCCTGTAAGGCGCCGGCCCGACCGCGGTGTGCTAGGCGCTTGTTGAGCAACTGGTCGATCAGGGCGGTACCCGGCAAGCCGCAAAAACGCAAGCACTATCCGGTGTCGCGGACGGAGGCGCACTGCGCGTCTTTCTATGCGGGTCCCCACGTGCGTAGTCTCGAATGGGTACTGACGACGAAAGATCGACAATTATGAAGGCAACGGTTAACCCCGAAGTCGAAAACGCCATCGCCGACATCGCCCGGCGCCACGGGCTCTCCCGCGAGGCGGTGCTTTCGATGCTGTTTGCTCTCCACGTCGGCGGCGGCACCATGGCCCAGTTCTCGATCCCCGAGCTCGGCGGGTCTGGGCAATGGATGCAGGGCGGGATGACGATGGTCGGCGGCAACATGTTCGACAATGCGCTCAAGGCGCGCGTCGATGCGCTGTGCAGCGAGTTGGCCCAACTGCTTGCCACCACCGCAGTGTTTCCCCCCTCGGCCAACTGGTGGCCGGCCAACCTCGGCGTTCCGAGCTCGGCCGGCGGGCAGAACACTGTGCGCTACGCAATCTTCCCGAGTACCCGGCGGCTCGCAATCCAGATCAACGGTGTCACAAAGGTTTTTGACACAGGTGAGCACCATATCGGTGGCGTGCAGCAACAGCAGCAGGGCGGCGGTGGCGTGCAACAACAGCAGCAGGGCGGCGGTGGCGTGCAACAACAGCAGCCGGGCGGCGCATACGGCTCGGTGACCTTTACCAGCCAGTTCGGCACCTTCGACGTATCGAGCCTGCCTGAGGTCGGTACGCAGCGGGTGACCGGAACACCTGCCGCGGCACATGCGCCGCAGCACGCGGCACATGCCCCGCAGCACCAGTCGCAGTACCAGTCCCAACCGGCACCGCAATTCGCACCTCAGACGCAGGTACCCGAGCCTGCTTTCGGCGCGTCCGGGGATGATTCCGCGTCCATCGTCGCGGCCATCGAGTCGCTGGCCGGGCTGCATGAGCGCGGCATCCTCTCCGACGAGGAGTTCGCCTCGAAGAAGGCCGAGCTGCTCGGCCGGCTCTGAAGGCCGCGGCCGCCCGCGCCGGCCGATTGCGACATATAGCAACGCTAGACGCCCGCAGCAATGCACTCGCTACGCGGACACCTCCTGGCCGCGCCCGTCGGAATCAACCTATCGCGGCGTTACACCTCTGGCGGATAATCGCCGTACACGCCGACCAGCTCATCACCCGCGAGGACAGCGGCGTGCTGCCGATCCGCCCGCGCGCGCAATTCAGCCCGCCGGCGCTGCTCGGCGATCGCCTCGTCGTTGCGGCGCGCCAACCACTTTCCGACCGTCCAGCCAACCAGCACGGCCGCGGCGGCCGCGGCTACGGCGCCGTGGTCCTTATCGGGCTTGTCGGGGCCGTAGCGGTGCAGGCTGTACTGCTCCGTCAGTTGAAACTGAACCCACCTTCTATTGAGGTGGTCGACCTCCTCGACGGACAGAAACACCTTCTGTCCGAGGTTGATGATGGTCGCGATCGGCACCTTGGCAGACAGCAATGTCAGTTTGAGGTCGGGCTTGGTGCGGGCATAGCGTTCCTCCCCCTACGTGATGCCAGCCTAACCCGAGGTGATGCCAGCCTAACCCGAGAGCGCTACACCGACCGCTGACGCATGCCATTGGACATGTCTTGGGCGCGAGACACGTTTGGTGAGACTAATTACTACGTCTGAGCTGAATAAATGCTGGTGCGCGATACCGGGATTCAACCAGTCGAATAGCGGCGGCCCAGTCGGGTCGTGCTGGATCCCTAACCCGGCTCGCTTCGCGCCTTGAATAGCGGCGCTCGCCAACATCATCAACGCCCTGACCAGTTGTTTTCTGTCGCAGCCAACGCGGTCAACCACAACAAACGCGCAAGTCGACTCGTTCGCATCGAGTAGGTCAGGAATTGGGAACGTCGAGCAGCGGCACGCCAGGCGCGACGGGCACGGGGGCAGGGCAGCACATCGGACGCCCCAAGGCGCTTGATGAAGAGAAATCCGCTCTGGCGCAGCGGATGCACGCTGGCGGGCAATCGGCTAGCACCATGCGGCGACGTTTGGCGTCAGTCGGGCGACGGTCTATCGCATGCTCGCTGAGTAAGACCACCGAGCGCACGCATGATTCCTGCTTTGCACCGCATAGCGCGGCTCTTGTGATGTAAGCGGCACTATTCGATGTAGCGTCATCAGGGTTCGGCGGGACGTTGGCGTCCGGGACCGACTCAAATGGGTTCGGCGGAACGTGGGCGTCCGGGATTCAGCGAACGGTCCTGTCCAGCCCACCTGGAGCGTGCGCTGCAAATCCATTAAGAAGAGGGCACCCTCCATGACCGCCAATGACACCTGGCGACATCGCCGACCAATTGACGCCACGTCAGCGCGGGGGATGAGGGCAAAGCAGCCGGTCAGCGCGGGCACGGCACGACGATCTGCGCGTCACCACCCTAGCCATTAGCCGAGAGAAGCTCGTTCGCCAGCGCGTGGACCCGCTCGCTCAGATACGGGCGCTTTCCAGACAACTGGAATCCATCGACCGCCAGCTTGACGACATCGCCCATGCCGAGGCCGCGCACACTGGGGATTGATCAAGATCGCCCGCCCGGCAAGTGGCAAGAAGTAGCCAATATCATTCGCGTCGGACCCGCAGGAACCGGCTGCGTGGATCAGCAAGGCAAGGGTGGGGAGTCCCCTGTCGGCGCCCGCCTTGAACAGCCCAGCGCCTTCTCCGGAGAAATCTGGCAGGTGATCCCAACGTCCGCAGCGCGTCCGCGATAGTTCAACGGTCTTTGGTTGCCAACGCCACCAACGTTCTTCTTGACAGCCAACGCGCGCACGTCCGAAAGGCGCATCTCTCAGCCACGATGTCGGAACGGCGTGCGCCCGTGCGCACAGCCAGCCACGGTGATCACGGCGTGGCCGTGGATCGCCGCCGTACAGCGCGGCCAATGCGTTGGTGCTGCGCAACACAATCGCGCCTCGGCCCACGGCGACAACCCGCAAAGGGGTGGCGATTCTTAGTCGGCGATCAGCGGGGACTTACTGCTGGCCATCACGAGGCGCTGGAAGGCGCAGGGGTGTACGAGTCGGACGGCCGGTCACGTCCGCCAGCGTTCCCACGCCGCCTGCTTCGAGGTCCCGGACACCTGGGCAACCTGGCTCCACGAATCCGACGACGCCAGCGTGCGCGCGGCGTCGCCAACCCGTTCGCCGACGTACGCCATCACGTGCAGTAGTTCGGCGAAGGCCTCACGGGTGCCGCGCGTGCTGAGTTCATCGGCGATCCGATAGATGAGCGCCGCCATTTCACCCTCACTCAAACCGCCCAAAGGAACGTCGCGCTGTGCCGTCATGCGGGCATCTTAACGGCCGTTATGCGGCCGGAACATCAAGCCGCAGTTCGGCATTGGTGGAGTCGAACGACCGGGTCCAGGTGGTGCCCGGCCATCGATAGTGGACCTCTCCGGAGTCTGGGCGGTAGTCGGCGGTGTACAGGGTGCCGAACCCGTTGGCGTAGTCGCTGCTGCGCAGCGGTTCGCGCAGGAACTCCTTGGCGACAACGTCTGGGTGCGGCTTGTCGTGGAGCAATCCCAGGAGGTGTTCCTGCCGCTCGAGGCTGCGGAACCGCTCTGCCTGCACCAGGTCGTCGGGTCGGTCGAAACGGTGGTTGGTCGCCAGCGGAAAGGCCCGGGCTTCCATCGGTTGACCCGGCGCCAGGTAGGCCGTGTGGGCACCGCCATCGCGGTCGGTGAGGGTCAGGTTGTAGGACATGGAAACCGGGATCCCGCGCAGCGCCCTCAGGGCCTCCGGCACGGTCCCCGCGACTTCCAGGAGATAGCGGACCACCAAGGGAATGCCGAACCCTCGCCCGTAGACCTTGGCCCCGCCGAAGGTCAGCGACACGGCCAATCCGTCGGAGTTCATGCCGTCTAGCAGTCCCCACAGGCAATCGTTGGTGCCGATTACGTCACGGTCGGTGAACCGCGTCGACATCACGACTTGCTCGAACAGCTCGGGGTGGTAGTCGTAGTTGCGGATCAGCGCCCGGATGCCGTTGTCCACGACGACCTGTGAACACGCGGGCGCGAACGCCGGCATGTTCCAGTGTGTGAGCATCGCGGCCGTGGTGGAATCACCGCCGGCCAGCTCAACGAGCCGCCGCCACATCGGGTGCAGCTCCGGCATGTACCGCAACAGGGCGGCTTCTGCGTGCGTGGCGGTGGGTCGCCGGCCGGTGCCCGGGCGTAGATACCACGATCGGTAGCCGGACCACGTCGCGTCGTACAGGGCGCGCCACCCGGGGCCGGGAACGTCCTCACGAAACGCGTGCAGGCTGATCGACTGAACCGTCATGCGTCAAGGTTTCCTTGACGTGACGCGTCCGTCAAGCTGAACTTGACGACGGGCTTTCTGCTTAGGAGCCGCTGCAAGCCGGTTGCAGCTTGGACGACGGCACCGCGGCGCTCACGGCTGCAGGCATCGAGCTCGACGCACCCGGCGTGCTCGTCGCGGCCGACGTCGACAAGTCGTTCATCGACGCGTAAACGAAATCCGTCGGTTATAAGGCGCGGGTCAGCGCAAAACGCGACCGACGCGGCAGGAATCCACAACCCAGCGCCGACAACTTTGACTCGGATTAACGAGATACATTGCAAGACACTAGAATACGCGTGCAACCTGACATAAGATAAACTCTCGGCACGCTAAATCGAGAGGCGAGCTGCCTTGTGTGCCAGGCAGTTTCGCGAATTACGTCACCTTTTCTTGCCACCCTCAACCAGTTATTTCCGGCGACGAGGGCCTTACCACAGCGCAGTTACGTTGGCA
>JBKOYU010000380.1:0-4054 GCA_046725575.1 Actinomycetota bacterium
TGCCAACGTAACTGCGCTGTGGTAAGGCCCTCGTCGCCGGAAATAACTGGTTGAGGGTGGCAAGAAAAGGTGACGTAATTCGCGAAACTGCCTGGCACACAAGGCAGCTCGCCTCTCGATTTAGCGTGCCGAGAGTTTATCGTATGTCGGGTAAACTCGATCGCATTCGTTATCACGCTGCGCTGCAGGGTATTCAGCTGTCCGCATTCAGTACAGTTGGCAGGTTTCGCAACGAATCTGGCATCGGACGGATTGGCCGCCGATTCTCACTGGAGTTGGCATCTCTGTGGACCTGCCGGGATCGACATGCGGAGTCTTCGACAGAATCGGCGGCCGAGACGACCGGCGCCGCGCACTCGTGGCAGAACTTGTCCCCCGCCCGCCCGCATGACCCGCACGCCAAGCCGGTTGTGGTCATGTCATCGCCGCAATGCTGCCCCGCTGCCAGTCATGAGCATCGCTCACGTGAATATCGTGTCACCGCTGGCCAGCCAGCATGTGCCATATCGCCGCCGCGGTCTGGCCAACGGTTACGCGTCACGCCGTGCCTCGGGGCATGGTGTCTAGGCATGTCTCTGCCCGCGAACGGTGAACTTGCCAGAACCCCATGACGTTCGTGCCACCACTCAGCCGCTTTATCGCAGTCCGACACCGTCAGTTCGACGTGCGAAATTCCCACCAAGTCCATCGTTGGAGTTCGTCGGCGAGAGTGCGGACCTCTACGCGCCGAGGCTGATCTGCAAAACTGCAGGGCCTAGCTGCCCGTCGAGCGTCGTGCAGTGAGCATGGAGCGGAGGGCCGTACACCGCTACTGGCATAGACACGACGCAGTGGTGTCAGGATTCGCGGTTGCGCGAGTTCACGGGTGGTCGGCGGCTGATGTCGGCGTAGTTGCCCAGTCGCCGGCGGAGAGCCGTTGGCAGGAGACGGCGACGTCGGTGTGGATGCCGAGGGTGCGGGCCAGGATTGCTGCCGGGATTTCTGTGGCGAGTTGAAATAGCGCGGTGCTGCGAGCGGCGCCGGGGCGGATGCCGAGTCTGTTCAACCGTTGAGTGAGCTGGCCGGTGCTGATGGGCCGTCCGGGTTGGCCGCCCGGAAAGAGCCAGATCGAGGGTGTCAATGCGCCAAAGGTCGCGTGGCCCTTGCGATTTAACGCCACCAATCGGGCGAGGTCGGCGACGGGTTCGGGCAGATGTATGGGCGAGCTGCCCAGATGCAACCGGACCGGATCAACGTCGGTTTCGACGTCGACGATGGTCATTCGGCAGATCGCTGCCGCTGTCTGGGCGTAGAGGAGAACGAATAGGCCGGCCAGCCGGTCGTCGGGCTTGAGGTTGTCCTCGTGCAGCAGGCGGCGCGCGATGTTCCAGCGGTGCTGGTCATCGAGGGGTCGGGTGGGGCCCATCCAGCGGTGGGCGCCGGTGCGGATTCTGGTCAGCTTGTTATTGTGGGCCCATCGGATGAAGTGCCCCGCGCCGGCCCGCGATGTGTTGTGGTGGCGTCGGTGAGCCATTGATCGAGGTCGCTTTGCTGACAGCTGCCCAGCGTGAGCTGGTGTTTGGCGAGCCAGTCCAGGAAGGCGACGGCCGCGTAGATGCGTTGGCGCACGGTCATAGCTGCTGAGGTGCATGCTGCCGCGGAGTTGGAAAGCCTCGCCGAGCAGGCTGGTCGCGATACTGCGGGCTGTTGCCGCCGACGTGGCCTGTGCGAAGAAGATCCAAACGTGCGCTCCTCGCCCTGACTGTGACACCTCCAATGCCGCCGGAACGTCATGGGCGCGTGCGGCTTTCATATAGGAATGTGCATCGAGTATCGCGGCCTCTTTGTCGAAGTCAGCCGCGACCCACCAACATGTGTCATCATCGCCAAGCGGATATAGACCGATATGGACCTCGCCGCGCAGGTGTTGTCCGATGACGTCGGGAGTCAACGGCAGGTACGGGGCGTCGGCGCGGTTCATGCCCTTGCGCCAGTAGCCGCGGATGGCCGGCATCCAACCGGATCGGCCGTCGCGCGGTTCTCCCATCGCAGGGCGTAGACGTCGAAGCGACTACGAAACAGATCGAGGAAGAAGCGGACCTTGTCTTCGGGCGCGGATCTCATGTTGACGGGCGACTCCGGCGCTCCGGTCAGCGTGGCTTGATCTGGATCCGCCGGGCGGGCCTGCTCTTCACTCAGTTTCAAAACGCGACGCAACCGGACATTGTCGGCACGCAACGTCTCCAACTCGCCCGGAAACCGCTCCTCCACAACCATAGTCTGCCGATCCTTGCGCCGGCGATGCAGGCCGCTGGGGTAAGTCGCCTCGGCAAACGGTCAGATGACGGTGCGGATGAGCTCGACCGCTTCGGTCATCAGATATCGGTGAACCAGCCGGTTCAAGATCTCCTCAGTTGTCAGTGGTGGGGCGGAATATCTGGAGGCCATTGTTTGGACAGCGCGCAGCGCGACGTCCGGTGAAACCGATACGGTGTCTGCAGCAAACTCGGCGGGGGATAGGACCTTGACGTGTGAGGGAATCTTCGCAATCGGGAAATCCTTGAGGTTAGCGGTGACGATGGCGCCGGCTCCACCGACGACCGCAGCAGCTACCACATGTTCATCATTCGGGTCCGGCAGGTTGAAGGTTCCGTCGAGGAGTTCCCAATTCTCGACCAGAGCGTCGTCGAAAGCGGTTGTCATCTGGCTAATCAGGTGACTGGCCCGTGTGGCCGCGGCAGCGGGTTCTTCTCCTCGATTCATCAGCTTGTCTACCTCGTGGTACTCGAGCTCGGCCAGGATTTCCGTTGACCACAGTGGTCGATAGAGCCCTTCGATTGCGAGCGAAAGCAAGAAGTCCCGCTGCAAGCTCGGCCATAGCGCCGATGTGTCGAGGAGAGCGGCGAACATCGCCGCCCATCGTGTCAGCTCGGCCGGACTGATTTGTTTCGCCGCGCCGCCACAGCGCGGCGTGCCTCGCGTAGTTGCTTTCGGATCGTTTCGGGATCGTCATCGCGTCCGATGTCGGCGGTCGCCGCCAGTGCGTCGTATTGACGCTTGCGGCGCTCCTCGCGATAGGACAGCACGTCATCAAGCAGAAGTCGATGCCGGTTGCCGATTCGTTCGGCAGGTAGCACGTTGTCATTGATCAGCCGCACAACGGTCGGGCGACTCACGCCGAGAAGGTCGGCCGTCTGCTGTGTCGTTAACGTCATGGTTTGCGGTGCGATGGTCACCGCCTTGCCCGCATAGAGTGCTGCCACGACCTTTCTCAAGGCCTGGTGGACCGCTTCGGGCAGCTCGATGCGGTCGTGCTCGTCGACGCCGACCAGTGCGTAACTCGGAGAAGCCGCTGGGCCATGACGGCGCTCGTGAGCTGCCAGGAACCCCACCACCGGTGCGAGTTCCTCGGGATGCTCTGAGAGGAAGGTCGCGGTCTCGACCGCTTCGGCGCCCACCAGAGTTCACCACCTATTCGAACGAAGCGAAACTATTTTCGGAACGTTCAAATAGTATCTCAAATGACAGCGCAGGTCCACCAGTTTTCCAGCAGTCGCGCCTGGCCGTCTGCCCGCTCGATGCCGCGGCGGCCCAGCGCCGGCAACAAGCTTGTGAACGAATTTGTGAACGTAACGAGGCGCAACTGCCGAGACGGCATGAAACGTGGCGTGATAGGGGAGATGGGTGATTGGCGATGACGTGCACGTTTGAGACAAGCAAGGCGACTAGAGACGGCGACCGGTTAGCTCATAACCCAGAGGTCGCAGGTTCGAATCCTGTCCCCGCTACTAAAGAAAGTGGCCCTGACCATTGCAAATGGCCGCCAGCATCAGCTGGCGGCCATTTTGTGTTGTGAATGTTGTGAACGAGCGGCGGTCGGCGTCCGTCGTTCGGAAGCTGTCAACGGCGACGATTGATCCTGTGATCGTTGGGTCGCCTGCCCTAGCCGTCTTGGCCGGCGACGCTATTGGACCAGTGTTCTGGGGTCGGGGAAGCCCAGTTTTGTGTAGCCGGGTGCGCGCTTGCGTAGCGAAGGGGCGAGTACTGGGGTGAGTTCGTCGTGGTAGTCGTGCAC
>JBKOYU010000460.1:0-2372 GCA_046725575.1 Actinomycetota bacterium
GCAGTTGGCGGGCAACTCCACCCGTCCCGATTCGGCGTACGGGTATACGCTGCTGTACTCGGTCATCAGCACCGTGTGTTCGACGGCGACGATCGACTCGAAACCACAAGATTCGACGTGTCGGGCGAAGCCGGACATCCACTCGGGATCGGCGGTGACCCTCGCCGCGACGGGCGCGATGACGGCGAACTTCACGGCAGCCCAAGGTTGCTGCGTCGGATCATCTCGCGGCACGCCAGCCGCGTCCGGCCGGTCTGCTGCATGCACACCCGCACGGGTGATTCCTCCTCGATCGGAAGCGGTTCCTCGGTCGGGGCGCCGGTGACGGTCGGACTCGGCACATCGCCGGGATTGAGCGACCAGATCGTGGTGCCGGTGGTCTGCAGTGTCGAGCAGTACGCGCTCGCCCCGTCGGCCGTCGTGGCCGTGCTGCCCACCGGTGAGCAGTTGGCGCCGATCACCGCGACGGGCGGCGGCACTGGCTGCGGTGGCGGAGGGGGCGGCTGAACGTCGGCGTGGTGACCGTCGGCGACTTCGCTGTCGCGGTGGGCGGCTCGGCCCGGTCCGCGCGGCGAAACTCCATGACCGCCACCGTGATCGCGGCGATCAGCAGGACTGCAAGGATCGCGGGCAGGATGACGCCGGCTCGCAACAGCGAGCGTTTCGGCGGTGTTGCGGCGGGCGCGGGGGTGGTGCCGACGTCACCGGTCGGCGGCGCGTCGAGTTGGTGGGTGAGCGCGCGGGCGAAGTCGGCGCACCGCTCGTAACGGTCCTTGGGATCCTTGGACAGCGCCTTGCCCAACACGGGGTCGAGCGCGGACAGTTCGGGGCGCTGCGCGCCGATCGCCGGCGGAGACGCGGACAGGTGCTGGCTGATGACGACGGCCGGGTTGGAATGTTGAAACGGCGGGGCACCGGTCAGCAGGTGAAAGGCGGTGGCCGCCAACGCGTATTGATCCGCGCGACCGTCGAGCTGCGCACCCATCAGCTGCTCGGGCGGTGTGTACGACACGGTGCCGACAGTCATGTTGGTGGCGGTCAATCCGCTGATGTCGTTCAGCCACCGCGCGATGCCGAAGTCCGCCAACAGAATTCGCTGATCGGCCGAATCCGGCTGGGCAAGCAGGATATTGGCCGGCTTGACGTCGCGGTGCAGCAGGCCGCGCTCGTGCGCGTAGTCCAGCGCCTCCGCCACGGCGGTCACGATACCGGCGACCTCGGCCTTGGGCATCCCGTTGGGATAACGTTCCCGCAGCAGTCGGCCCGCGTCGGTGCCGTCGACATAGTCCATCGAGATCCAGAGCTGGCCCTCGAAGTCGCCGCGATCGTGCACCCCGACGATGTTCGGATGCCAAAGCGTGGCCGCGATATCGGCCTCGCGGTTGAACCGCTCCCGATATTCACTGTCCGCCGACACCGCCGCGGGCAGCACCTTGAGCGCGTCGCGGCGGGGCAGCCGCGGATGCTGTGCCAGATAGACCTCGCCCATGCCGCCAGAGCCGAGCATCCGGACGATGGTGTACCCGGCGAACGTCGCACCATCGGCCAACGGCATGGGCGAATAGTACAGACGCGGCTGTAGATCGAGCGTGAGATGCGAGCCGTCGGTGGGATCGCGGGTTTCATGTTCTTGCGCCGTGTCAATATGACCTGCGCGCGTCAGGTCGGCCGCAATATGACCGAGACGCTGAAGAACCTGAAACGGATGGTCGAGGGCTAGGCGGGCGGCGGAGCGACCGGGCCAGGAGCGCCCTGAATCGGCACCACCGGGGTCGGGGTCACCGTGGTGATGCCGTTGGAGCCGACCGTCGGTCCACCAGAGGGGCCCATAGCCGCGATCTGGTCGGCGGCCTTCTGGCTGCAGTCCAGCATCAGCAGCATCCGGCCGCCCGAGGTGATCTTCTGCTGATCGACCAAGCACTGCGCCTGCGGCAGCACGCTGCCGAACGAGCCGCCGAAGTACGCCTTCACGCCCTGGCTCTTCAGGACCTGCAGCGCCTTCTGGTACGGCTCGCCGACCACGTTGTACGAGCTCATGTCCGGTCCTGGTTGTGAGAGGGCCACACCAGCGCCGATCAGCGCGACCGTGCCGGCGCCGACGAGGCCGCCGCTGAGCGCAACGAGCTTCTTCACGTGATCTCTCCCTAAGTCGGTGCGGTGCGAACATATCGCAGCGGTGACAAATGTGAAACCGGTGACAGGTGGCTGAGCGTTACACCGGCGGGTGCACCACCTGTTTCATCGCGTCGGCAAGCGCGGCCGCCCGCGGGTCGATGAACACGTCTTCTAGCAGCAGTTTTCGACCGTCGGGCCCTCTCAGTGGCACCCGCCAATTCGGGTATTCGTCTGTCGTGCCGGGCTGGTTCTGGGTG
>JBKOYU010000992.1:0-1378 GCA_046725575.1 Actinomycetota bacterium
ACCTATGCATGCTCTACCTTCGGGCCTGCGAGAGTCGATCGGCCCACCCCATCCTGGGCGATCACTTCGCCGCACAGGACGTCGCGCGTATCGATTACGACTTCAGGCGTATCCATCGGCGTGTCCGCCCGGCGACCAATCAGTTCGGGGTGGCATTGCGTGGCGCGCAGCTCGATGCCTGGATCACCGACTACCTGAACGGCCGTCCGGACGCCGTCGTGCTGCATTTGGGGTGTGGGTTACACAGTCGTGCATTCCGCATGGCGGCGCACGAGGGCGTGCGGTGGTTCGACGTCGACCTGCCCCAGGTCATCGCGTTGCGCCGGCAGTTGTATTCCGAGTCCGAAACCTATCGGATGGTCGGATCGTCGGTGACCGATCCCGGCTGGATGGATGACCTACCCGTCGGCGGTCCCGTCCTGATCGTCGCCGAAGGCCTCCTGATGTATCTGACCCCGGCCGACGTGAGTGAACTGCTCCACCGATTGGTCGACCGGTTCGATACCGGAGAGCTGCTCGCTGACCTGCTGTCAAAATGGGGTCCGCGGCTGTCCAGCATCTTTACGTCCGGCCTCATCAAGTGGGGCACCCGCGACGGTGGTGAAATCACGCTCTGGGAAGCTCGGCTGCGCCTCATCGAAGACAGCCCCGTCATAGCTGGGTTCGACAAGATTCCAATTACCCGACAGCGACTCCTGTACCACATGCAGCACGTCATCCCGGCGACTCGAAATTACGACCGGCTCTTCCGATTCGCGTTTTAGACAGCAGCGCTTCTGCTCGACTGGCCGCGCGTCTAGGCGCGAACGGCTTCGCCGTCACACCGGCGGGTGAGAAGCCCGGCCGGCCTTTGCGGACCACCGCTTGGGTGTGCCATGCAAGAAGCCGACGTACTCGACAAGGTCGGTGACGTCGAAGGACGGTACGACGATCGGCTTTCGCGCGTTAGGTCACGGTCCCTGGGTGGTGATCCTGCGCGCCACACGGGCCTCAGAGCACGAAATGAAGTTTGGGTGCCGCAGGAAGTCGAGTAGTGCACTACGCTAGCCGGCCGATACCCAGCGGCGGAAGGATCCCGTTCATCGAGCTACTTCACGGGGGATCACATCATTACGACCACCGATCGCGGTCCGCACACCGTCAGCGGGCAGCCGACATCAGACAGCGGCATCCTCAGGGCGCTCCGGGGTGCAGAGCCGGGTGTGGATCGGCCAGGTGGCCGACGAGTTCACCGTTTACACCGCGGATCGACGCGGGTCGGGGAACAAGCAGGCCTTGCTGGCCGCACCAAATCTTTGCGCGTGGACCGCACCCCAGCCTCACACCACGTGCACGACGACAGGTGTCGAGCTACTCCTTGCGCACCTGAAAGGCCAAG
>JBKOYU010000053.1:0-4904 GCA_046725575.1 Actinomycetota bacterium
CGCGACCGGTTGACTGCGCCCGTCGACGCGTTGGTGCATATTCGGGAGCCCAATTTCGCGGTCGAGCAACGATGCGGCTTCCGGTGGATCAGTGCGGATTGTGTCCATCGCTGTTGTAGGCGTGTATGGCGCTGGCACATAAAGATTCGTGGGGAGCACGTCGTGGTCCCGCGGGTCGCTGAGTAACACCGGTGCACCGGCGTCCATGCCGAGGTCAGCGAGAATCTGGGTTTCGACGTCGCCCAGCCCGCGGCGCACAGGCGCACATTGGAGGCTGGGGCGCCGGCTCTGGTGGTCGCGCAGATAGATGACGACGCCGGCACCGTTCTGGACAATGAGATCGACTGCGCGGTGCAAGCGGGTTCCGCAGTCACACCCAAGGGATCCGAATGCGTCGCCGATGAGACATTCGGTGTGGATATGCACCGGGATTTGTTCGGACGCCGCCAGGTCTCCGTGGACGAGTGCGATGTGCTCACAGCCGTTGGTCGTATCGCGGTAACCCACAGCCGTGAATCGCCCCTGCGTCAGCGGTAATCGAGCTTGCCCGATCCGATCGATCAGTCTCTCGGTACTTCGGCGGTAGGCGGTCAACTCCGCGATTGTGACCATGGTGATTCGGTGGCGCTCCGCGAATCGGACCAGCGCCGGCATCCGAGCCATTTCCCCGTCGACATCGGCGATCTCGCAGATTACTGCGACGGGTTGCAGACCGGCGACGCGGAGCAAGTCGACCGCGGCTTCGGTGTGACCAGCGCGCTCGAGCACGCCGCCTTCCCGTGCGCCGAGCGGGAATACGTGGCCTGGGCGCGAGAAGTCTTCCGCGCGCGAGTCGGGGTCGGCGAGCGCACGTATCGTCGATGCCCGGTCGCTGGCCGATATGCCGGTGGTCGTGCCCGTGCGCACATCAACGCTCACGTAAAACGCTTTACAGGCCGGCTCGCTGGTGCGGGCCACCATGGGGTTGATCTGTAGTACGGCAAGCCGTGCGGCTGTCATCGGCACACATATCAACCCGCGGCCTTCGGTGGCCATGAAGTGGACGTGGCAGGCGCCGACATGTTGAGCTGCCATCACGAGGACACCCGCGTTCTCGCGGTCGGCCGAATCGACGACGATGACCATCTCTCCGGCGCTGATCGCTGCGACGGCCCGATCGACTGCCGGAAATGAGGCGGTCACGGTCGTGCGCCGATGAAGTCGAGGACCTGTTTACTCAGCGTGGTCAGTTGGTCGGCGCATCGATCGTCGGACACCAGCCCCATATCGTTGAAGACGGTGTCCGCGGAATTGATCGCCACCCCCAGCGGTGTGGGCCAGCCTCTCAGCGCATGCACGGTTGAACGCAAAGAGACCAGCGTGGTGGTGGTCGCCTGCCAACCGTATGCGCACACGATGCACCCGACCGCGCGGCCGTGTAGGTAGGGCCGTTCGTGGTCGCGCAGATCCTCGATGTAGTCCAGCGCGTTCTTCACCAGCCCAGAAATTCCGCCGTGGTAGCCGGGCGTGGCGATGATGACGCCGTCGGCCTGCGCCAGCGAGTCCACCAAAGCGATTGCGGCGGCGGTTCTTCCCGATCGATCCACGGTATACATCGGCAGATCGAGCGCCCGCGCAGTGAACAGTTCGGTTCGTGCTCCCTGTGCCTCGGCTGCGATAAGAGCATGACGTAGCGCACGCTCGCTTGAGGACGCGTCACTCAAGGTTCCGCCCAGCCCAACAACCAACGGACGCGGGTCCGTGGCAGCCGCGCGGCCAGTGTCGAATGCAAGAGACATATTCTGCTCGCCTCCAAATTGCGAATGTGCGGTAGAACGCCTTGGCCCGCGGCAACCTTCGGTGCGCCCTGTGCCCCGGGCAGATGACCCCTAATTCTGCCCGGGGTACGCCCCAGCGTGAGGCCGGGCGCGACGCCCGATTAGATGCGGCGCATGAGGTTGAGCAGGAGGTCGGCGATCTTGCCGTAGGGGGGATAGAGCATCTGGCCGCCTGTGCGTCCGAAGATGGCTCTCTGGTACATGACTGGACGCAGATGCGACATGGCGTCGAATCCTTCGCGACCATGGTAGGCGCCGTATCCCGATCCCCCACGGCCGCCAAACGGCAGATCGTTTTGCAGGTAACCGACCATCAGGTCGTTGACAACGGCGCTGCCGCTGGGGATGCGAGTCAGCCACCGCTGCTGTCGTTGCTTTCCGTTGCTCATCAGGTAAAGCGCCAACGGCGTTGACCGGGAGTTCACGAAATCTATGGCGGCGTGGTCGGAGTCATACCCGATGATCGGAAGGACGGGCCCGAAGATCTCGTCCTTCATCACCGTTGCGTCAGCCGGCGGGTTGATGATCATCGTCAGTGGAAGCTGCCGGCGTTCCCTGCCCAACTCGGGATCCTCGGCAGTGATCACTTCCAGACCCAATGCGTGGGCTTCGGTGATGTAAGCCTGGATCCGGTCATAGTGGCGTTGATTGAGAATTGCTGTGTAATCGGGATTTCCAGCGACCCGCGGGTAGAGGGTGCGAGCTGCCTCACGCGCGGCGATCGCAAACTCCTTTTCGCGGCCTCTGGGCACCAGGACGTAGTCGGGCGAGATGCAGACCTGACCGCCGTTGTACAGCTTCGCCCACGCTACCGTGGCTGCGGCTGACCCGATGTCGTAGTTTTCGTCCACGATCACCGGGCTCTTGCCGCCGAGTTCGAGCGTCACCGGTGTCAGGTTGTCGGCGGCGGCTTTGGCCACGATCTTTCCGACCTGGGTGGAGCCGGTGAAGATGAGGTGGTCGAAAGGCAGCTTTGTGAACGCCGAGGCCACTTCGCCGCCACCATCGGTGACATAGAACAGATCCGGGCTGAAGTTCTCCTGGATGAGCCGCTTGAGTACCGCCGACGTGTGTGGCGTGAACTCACTGACTTTCAGCATCACGCGGTTGCCCGCGGCAATCGCTGTGGCCGCAGGAATCAGCGCGAGGTGTAGCGGAAAGTTCCACGGCGAGACGACACCAACAACTCCGAGGGGACTCGGTTCGACGCGGTTCTTGGCCGGCCTGTACCACACCGACACCGCACGTCGGCGCGGAGCCATCCACGATCGAAGGTGTCGCCGCATGTAGCGGATGATGCTTACGGTCCCGACGATTTCGGACATCTCTGTCTCGAACGCCGCCCTGACCCCAAAATCTAAGTTGGCGGCCTCAACGAGAATCAGGCGATTCCGTTCGATGAGGCGTTGCAGCTTGAGCAGAGCCGCCCTGCGCTCATGCAGCGCTGGAGAGCGATTACGGTCGAACGCGGCGCGTTGGCGCGCAAAGATCTCACCGAGTTCGGCAGGATCGGTCGTCGATTGCGTTGCCGCACTTGGCAGCGTCTTCACCGTGGAGCTGCGCGGCTTCGGCGCAGAATTGGTGCCTTTTTCAGTGGTAGTCATCGTTGTTCCTTATCTGCTGGTCCAGGGGATGGCAAGCAACTTCATGCAGCGCGGTCAGGCGGCGCTGCGCCAGTTGGCTCTGGCGTTGATGGTGTAGGGGTATAGCGAAACGACCTCTGGGACAGTGCGAATGAGGATGTCCCACCCCAACGCCATCTTGTTTCTTTGGAGATTGAAGATTCGGCGGTCACGCGTGATTTGACGTACCGCGCGTCGGGCCGCGCGATCGGGATCGGTACCTCTGATCACAGCCTCGGCGGCGGCCACTGCCGCAGCTGCACCCGAGGTCATCCCGTCGGAGAAGGTCGCCGAAACACCTTGGTGCGAGATCAGTTGTAGTTCCAACGTGCCCGGGGCTGATTGAGGTGCCTTCCAGGGCGAGCCCGGAATGAACCCCGAAAACAGCGTCTCCTCGGGGTCATCAACGTCCATACCCAGCGCATCGGCGATGCCATAGAGTTCGTCGGTCATGGTGTCGATCTCGCGCTGCTTGTCGTATCCGGCCCGCTGGGACACTTCGCCGACCATGATCCCGTAGAACGTCGATCGCGGTGACAACGGATCTCCATATGGGTTGAACAGTCCGACGAGGACCCGGCCGGCGCGGCGAACACCGGTGAACAGCGCAGCATTGGTCGTGATGTGCCGAAAACCACTGGATCGCACTATCAATGGCGCTTGAACCGCGATCGTGGCCCAATCGACCTTGGGCGCTTGGCCGCGCAGCAGGGCGGTGTTGTGGCTGGCGTTCACAATCAGCGGCCGCTTGCCCTGCGCCAGCGCATAAGCCTCATCCAACGAGTTGACTGGCTCGGGCACCTCGATCAACCCGCTGCAGTCCATGAGTTCATACATCGCAGCCTGCGCACGGCTATTGCGGACACCGTAGAACAACGGATGCGGAGTCCCTGGGTATCCGCCCATAGTGGGATACGTGCGGCTGAGTTCGAAGGCCCCGCTCCGGCCTTTCTTGGACATATTCACCAGCAACCGCGTCCCCACCCCGCGGCCATCGACGATGTCGCCATACAACGCATCAACGAAGGCGTTCTGCGGCACCCCCAGCGCGTAGCACATGTAATCGGCGCCATGGCCCCGCAGCGTCGCCCCATCCTTGAGCCGACGAGACTCCTCGGAGCGGGGCCCGGCCAACACGACCTTGCCGTGGAACTGTTCGCTGCGCGCCAACCGGGCGGCCATCACGGTGGCGGTAAGGCCAGCGCCGGCGATCACCACAGAGTCGTAGTACGGCCGCGACCCCGTCCCGGCGGCGCGGTCAACGAGCTTGCCGATGTGGGCGAATCGTCTGGCGTCGCGGTCAGTCGGGTAATAGATCCTGTCGCTGCGGGTGATCGGCTCCGAAACCAACGAATCGGCAGCCGGTTTGACTTCATCGAGAGTTGTCATAGATGTACCTTTCTGGGACGTCGGCCTGAGTTGAAACTTGGGTAGAACTGCAAGAGCACCGTCGGCGAACGCCGGC
>JBKOYU010000617.1:0-5775 GCA_046725575.1 Actinomycetota bacterium
GGCGACGACGCCGTCGCGGCGGCAGCCGAACGAGCGAAGACGACGGCGGCCCGCAACATCCCGGTATTCGAGGACCTGCCGCTGCCCGCCGATACCGCCAACCTGCGTGAGGGCGCCAACCTCAACGATGCGCTGCTCGCGCTGCTGCCGCTGGTAGGTGTGTGGCGCGGCGAGGGCGAGGGCCGCGCAGCCAGCGGTGACTACCGGTTCGGTCAGCAGATCGTGGTCTCGCACGACGGCGGCGACTACCTGAACTGGGAGGCGCGGTCCTGGCGGCTGACCGATACCGGGGACTACCAGGCTCCCGGCCTGCGGGAGACCGGCTTCTGGCGGTTCGTCAACGATCCGGCCGATCCTTCTGAATCGGACGCTATCGAGCTGCTGCTGGCGCATTCCGCGGGCTACGTCGAACTGTTCTACGGCAGGCCCCGCAACCAGTCCTCGTGGGAGCTGGTGACCGACGCGCTGGCGCGCAGCAAGTCCGGGATGCTGGTCGGCGGGGCCAAGCGGCTCTACGGCATCGTCGAGGGCGGCGACCTGGCCTACGTGGAGGAACGGGTCGACGCCGACGGCGGGCTGGTGCCGCACCTGTCCGCCCGGTTGTCGAGGTTCGTCGGGTAGTGCGGGCGATAGCGATGGCCGCGGGCTTAGCCGCGGCGGGACTCCTTGCCGCGTGCTCGTCTAACACGCCGCCTCCGGCCCAGTCGACGTCGGTCGCCCCGACCGGCCACGGCGGTTTCGCGCACTGCTTGAGCGAGCACGGCGTGCCCACCGCACCGGGTCCTGCCGTAGGTCCGCCGCACGGCGTCGACCAGGACACCTGGCACCGTGCCATGGCTGCGTGCTCCTCGCTGGCGCCGGGGCCGGCCAGCTAGGCCAGCACCGGCGCCTTGCCGGCATCGGTGAGCCACTGTTGCTCCAACCGGCCCAGCGTGCCGTCCGCGCGAAGCGTGTCGACGGCCCACGATACGCAGCCGGTCAGCGCACTATCTTTGTCGAGCACGATGCCGAACTGCTCGACATCGCCTGACGCACTTGGCAATTGGCCGACCATCAGCCCGTTGCGCAGCTCGTTGGCGACCGTGAAGGCGGTGGGCAGGTCGGCCACCAACGCGTCGATCTCGCCGTTGCTCAAGGCCAGCTTGGCGTCGCCGTTGGTGTTGTAGACCTCGACCGGGACGTCGCCGTCCACCGACGTCGCTGCGGTGTAACTTGTGGTGCCCACCTGGACACCCAGCCGCAGCTTTTTCAGCTGTTGTACCGTCTTGACACTCGCAGCGGGCGACGATTTGACCGTGACGACGGCCTGCGTCACGTCGAAATACGGCGAGGAGAAATCCACCGCGGCCTTGCGCTGCTCGGTGATCGAGAACTCAGACAGGTTGGCGTCGAACGTCTTTGGCCCGGGAGCCAGCGCGGCGTTGAAGGGCACCCGCACCCACCGCACGTCGTCGCGCGTGTAGTTCATCTTGGCGGCAACGGCGTACGCGAGCGCCGCTTCGAATCCCTCACCGCTGGCCGGGTTGTCGCCCATGTACCACGGCGGGTAGACCGGCTGGTCAGTGCCGAACGTGAAGATGCCTGGATACAACGTGCCCAGCGCGTCCTTCGTGCATTTGTCGGCTGAGGCCGTCGCGGGCTTGTTCGAGATCGGCGCGCATGCGGTGGTCGCCGCAACGGCGGCCGCGGCCACCACCGCGGCCAGTCTCCACACGTTGCGCATGGGGCGCATCATCGCGCACCTGGCTAACTGACGCCAGGGTCGGATGCGAGTTCGGAGCATGCCGGCTCATAGCCCGCTGCTAACGACGGCCCAGATGGGGGCCCTACCGTCGCGGACGCTAGTTCACCCGACAAGGAGGAATTGTATGGAGCGGCCCCCGAGCCGTAGTTCCTGGTTGGACAAGACCGAGGGGCTCGGGGGCCGGGTGACTGCGGGGAATTCGCCAGCGCGCGCAGGTTGCGATGAGCGCTTGCGCGAAGAGCGTTTAGCTCATTCCCTGGCGCTGCTAGCTCGCAGCCACCTCACATGTCCGTAAGTCAATCAATTGGTCGGACCACCTCCTTCCTTGTGTACGAGCGACCGTACCCGCGCGCCAAGAAAGCGACAAGCGAATTTGGGCCGAAAGGCCGCGCTCCCTCCACCGTTGGCTAGCCATCGAACCAACGCACACGTAGATCGGCAGATACAGCGCCATTACCTCGTGGCCAATTAGCTTGTCGATCATGGCTTTCGGAAAAGCGCTTTTCCCGCGTGCCTGGCCAGGCTGCGCGAGGCCAGCCGCTGCCAGCCCGTCAGACGCTTGTCGGACGTGTCCTCGCCCACTCGTCCAGAATGTCCCATTTCCGCCGACGCGGATGGCTGTCCGGCGAATTACGGCTGGTTCAGCGATCGCTGACGATCGCGGCGTCGACCAGTTCGGCGAATTCGCCCGCCAAGGGCGAAGGCGGCAGCAGCTTTCCGTCCAGCGTGTGCACCCGCGCGGCGAGCGTGATGCTCGACACCAGCCAAACCCCTTGCGCCGCAACAAGATCAGCAGGGCGTAGGGCGCGGTAGTCGCAGTCATAACCTTTGTTGCGGGCCACCTCGAACAGAGCCTGCTGCGTGGTGCCGCGCAGGATCGGATACCACGGCGGCGGAGTCAGCAGCGCCGGGTTTCCCTCGAGCTCAGTGGCGATCACCACCGTCGAGCGCGGCCCCTCGAGGATGTATCCGTCGGAGCTGACGAAGATCACGTCGCCAGCGCCGTGTCGCTCGGCATGTCGCAGCGCGGCCATGTTCACCGCATAGGACAGCGTCTTCGCGCCCGCCAGCAGCCACGGCATGTCGGCCGTCCCATCGGATGGCAACCCGCGGGCGAGCGTCAACGCAGCCAGCCCGTCCCGGCGCACGGCGGCGACGCGGGCGGGCAGCGGGCCCACCAGGACGAAGGCCGTTGGCTCCGAGCCACTCTCCCGCCCGCGGCTGTAGATCAGCCGCATGACTCCCTCGTCGCCGCCTTCCGCGGTCCAGCTCGATGCCGCGGTGGTGGCGGCGTCACGCCAGCGCGGCAGATCTGGTGCGGGCAGGTCGGTCATCCGCGCCGACTGTGTCAACCGCCCAAGGTGTGCCTCCAGCAGGCAAGGCCTGCCGTCACGGACCAACAGCGACTCGAAGATGCCGTCCCCGCGCACCACCGCCAGGTCATCGGCGTGGAGTAACGGCGCCGCAGGGTCATGCAGTTCACCGTCGAGCGTGACCACAACGGCTGGTTGGCTCGCCATGGGCAAGAAGCGTAGCGCCAGTCCGATGAGCGCTTGCGCGAAGAGCAGAGCCTAAGGTTGAAGACATGTCCGCAGTTCCCGCGCCTGAGACTGGACCCGACGCCGGTGCCGTCTGGCATTACGGCGACCCGCTCGGCGAGCAGCGCGCGGCTGCTGACGCAGCCGTCGTAGTCGACCGCTCGCACCGGGCCGTGCTGATGCTCACCGGCAATGACCGCAATACCTGGTTACACAGCATCTCCTCGCAACACGTCAGCGATCTTCCCGATGGCGCCGTCACGCAGAATCTGAGCCTCGACGGGCAGGGCCGTGTCGAAGATCACTGGATCCAGACGCAGCTCGACGGCGTCACCTACCTGGACACCGAGCCATGGCGCGGGGAACCGCTGCTGGCGTACCTGCGCAAGATGGTGTTCTGGGCCGACGTCGCCGTCGAACCAGCTGATCTGGCGGTGTTGTCGCTGCTCGGCCCAAAACTGGCCGACAAGCAGGTGCTCGAGGTGCTCCGCGTCGGTTCGCTACCGGCTGAAGACACTGCCGTTGCCCTGGAGGGCGGCGGATTCCTGCGCAGGATGCCCGGCCTGGGCATCGAGCTGGACCTGGTGGTGCCGCGCGATCAGGCCGCCCAGTGGCGACAGCGACTCGTCGACGCGGGCGTGCGGCCCGCCGGGGTGTGGGCCTACGAAGCGCATCGGGTGGCCGCGCTGCGGCCCCGCCTCGGCGTCGACACCGACGAGCGGACGATCCCGCACGAGGTGGGCTGGATCGGCACCGCGGTGCACCTCGACAAGGGCTGCTACCGCGGCCAGGAAACCGTCGCTCGCGTCCACAACCTGGGCAAACCGCCGCGGATGCTGGTGCTGGTGCACCTGGATGGCTCCGCCGATCGGCCTGCCCCCGGCGATCCCCTGCTGGCGGGTGGACGCACGGTCGGCCGGCTGGGCACCGTGGTTGACCATGTCGATGAGGGCCCCATTGCGCTGGCGCTGCTCAAGCGTGGCCTGCCCGCCGACACGCCGTTGACCACCGGCGGGCAGACCGAGGTGGCGGCGGTCATCGACGCCGACTCGCTGCCTGCCCCCGACGTGCTCGGCGCAGGCCGGCTGGCGGTGGAACAGCTACGCGGCCGCGCGCGTTGACGCAACGGGCCTGCCAGCGCACGACAGCCGGGCACGGTAAAGTGTTGGCAGGACAATAAAGACACACAGATCGGAGCCGCCTAAATATTGGGCCGCTCCGTTATTGCGCGAGGGGGTTCCCCCATGGGCCGCGGCCGGGCTAAGGCAAAGCAGACCAAGGTTGCTCGTGAGCTTAAATACAGCTCACCGCAGACCGATTTCGAGCGGCTTCAGCGCGAGCTGTCGGGCGCTCCCGATGACGATCTGAACGGCTCAGACGGCTTGGCCGATGACGACTGGGCCGCAGAGGACGACTGGCGGCGTTAAACCCTAGAACCGGGGGTGCTGGCCCACCAGGCTGGCACGGGGGCTGTCCTTGCTGCCCTTTTTGATGGTGCCGAGGGTCCAGCAGTCCAGGTGCCGGGCGGTCAGCACGGCCAGTGCGCGGTCGGTGTCCTCGGGCGCGACGACGGCGACCATGCCGACGCCCATGTTGAACGTCTTCTCCATCTCGACCCGCTCGACGCGGCCGCGCTGCGCGATCATCCTGAACACCGGCGCCGGCGTCCACGTTCCGCGGTCGATCTCGGCGATCAGGCCGTGCGGGATGACCCGCTCGAGGTTTCCGGCCAGTCCGCCGCCGGTGACGTGGCAGAAGGTGCGGACCTGGGTCTCGGCGGCCAGCGCCAGGCAGTCCTTGGCGTAGATGCGGGTGGGCTCGAGCAGCTCTTCGCCCAGGGTGCGGCCGAACTCCTCGACGTGGCCCGCCAGGTTCATCCTGTCGATCTCCAGCAGCACCTTGCGCGCCAGCGAGTAGCCGTTGGAATGTAGGCCCGTCGACGCCATCGCGATGATCACATCCCCCGGCTTGACCCGCTCCGGTCCCAGCACGTCGTCGGCCTCAACCACGCCGACGCCGGTCGCCGAGATGTCGTAGTGGTCGGGTGCCATCAGCCCCGGATGTTCGGCCGTCTCGCCACCCAGCAGCGCACAGCCGGCCATCACGCAGCCGTTGGCGATGCCTGACACCAGTTCGCTGACCCGTTCCGGCACCGTGCGGCCGACCGCGATGTAGTCCTGCAGGAACAACGGCTCGGCGCCGCACACCACCAGGTCGTCGACGACCATCGCGACGAGATCGATGCCGACGGTGTCGTGTTTGTCCATGGCCTGGGCGACGGCCAGCTTGGTGCCCACGCCGTCGGTCGACGACGCCAGCAGTGGTTCGCGGTAACCGCCGCGCAGCGCGAACAACCCGGCGAATCCACCCAGCCCGCCCCGCACTTCGGGCCTGGTGGCCTTGTTGGCCAGCGGTTTGAACAGTTCGACGGCGCGGTCACCGGCTTCGATGTCCACCCCAGCCGATGCGTAGGAGATGCCGTGTTGTTCGGCT
>JBKOYU010001008.1:0-3240 GCA_046725575.1 Actinomycetota bacterium
GCGTTGCCGTCGGGGTCGGCCAGCACCACCCACTGGAAGTCCGGACCTGCTTCGCCCCGCCCGGTCTCGGTGGCGCCGAGGTCGACTAGTCGCTTCACCTCCGCCTCCATATCCGCGGAGACGAAGTCGATGTGCACGCGGTTCTTGCCTGGTGTCGGATCGCCGACCTTCTGGAACGCCAGCCCTGGCCCGTCCGGGCGAGCCACGGTGACGAAAAAGCCCGGCGCCAAAGCGTTTACCGTGCCGTCCACTGCTTTAGCCCACCACTCGGCGAGGCGGTCGGGGTCGGTGGTGTCGAATGTGATGTTCACGACGGAGAGTGCCATGGCCGTCACCATAGATCAGCCCGGCGACAAGAACGCCTGAAGCGCGGCGGAGTAGGAGGCGACATCGGCGGCGCCCATCACCTCGCGCGCCGAATGCATGGCCAGCTGGGCCGCACCGACGTCGACGGTCGGGATGCCCGTGCGCGCCGAGGTCATCGGGCCGATCGTCGATCCGCACGGCAGGTCGGCCCGATGCTCGTAGCGCTGCAGCGGGACGCCCGCCTGCACGCATGCCAGCGCGAACGCCGCCGCGGTGCGTCCGTCGGTGGCGTACCGCAGGTTTGGCTGCACCTTGAGCACCGGCCCGGCGTTGACCTCGATGAGGTGGCCGGGCTCGTGCCGCTCGGGATAGTTCGGGTGGGTGGCGTGCGCCATGTCGCCCGAGGCGACCATCGACCCCGGCAGCCGGCGCAGGAAGTCCTCGCGACCGCCGCCAGCCGCCAGCGTGATCCGCTCCAGCACCGTGTGCAGCAGTTCTGACTGCGCACCGTGGTCCGACTGCGAGCCGACCTCCTCGTGGTCGAACAGCACCAGCACCGGCATGTGTTCGCCCGGCTCGGCGGCTAGGAACCCCTCCAGCCCGGTGTAGCAGGTGGCCTGGTTGTCCAGCCGGGGCGCGCTCACCAGCTCTTGGCCGGCTCCGGCCAACCTCGACGGGTTCAGGTCGTGGGTCATCAGGTCGGCGCCGAGGATGTCGGCTTCGTCGGCGCCCGCGCGCTCGGCGACGTAGCCGAGGAACGAGCGGGTGCCGCTGCCGACGCCCCAGACCGCGTTGACGTGCCGCTGGGGATCCAGTGCAACCGACTTACGGTCCTCGGCCAGGTGGATCGCCAGCTGCGGCACGCGCAGGATCGGCTCGTCGATGCGCACCAGCCGATGGTCGATCGTGTTGCCGACTCGTACCGACAGCCGACCGCTGATGCCGAGATCACGGTCGAGCCACGAGTTCAGCCAAGCCCCGCCGTAGGGCTGCAGAGCGACCACCTGCCAGCCGGAGACGAACCGATCGGGGTGCTGCTTGACCCGCAGATTGGGGCTGTCGGTATGGGCGCCGACGATACGAAACGGCCCGGCACGGTCCGCCTCATCTGACCGCCAAGCGACCAGCGAGCCTGCCCGCACGGTGAAGAACCTGCCCTGGGCCGGCCACTCGTCGCGTTCGGAGAGTTCGGTGAACCCCGCCGCGCTCAACCGCTGGGCGACAGTCACGCAGACGTGAAACGGCGACGGTGACGCGTCGATGAATTCGCACAACCCCTGTGCACTCGCGGACATGGTTAATCATCATTGCCCACGCCCGATTCGCTAGGGTCAAACGGTGCCCGACCCACTACCGCAACCGGTAACGGCGCCGATGACACCCGCAGCCATCTTCCTAGTGGTCACCATCGATGAAGGCGGTGAGGCCGCCGTCCACGACGCGCTGCCCGACATCTCCGGACTGGTCCGCGCGGTTGGCTTTCGTGACACGAACAAGCGCCTCTCGGTGATCACGTCGATCGGATCCGATGCCTGGGACCGCCTGTTCTCCGGTCCGCGGCCGGCCGAACTGACGCCCTTCCGCGAACTGCACGGGGGGCGGCACAAAGCGCCGGCGACGCCAGGGGATCTGCTGTTCCACATCAAGGCGATGTCGATGGACATGTGCTTCGAGTTGGCGGGCCGGATCGTCAAGGCGTTAAGTGCCGTCACCGTCGTCGACGAGACGCACGGTTTCCGGTTTTTCGACAACCGGGACCTGCTGGGCTTCGTCGACGGCACCGAGAATCCGGACGGGCCACTTGCGTTGTCCGCCACCGAAATTGGTGACGAGGATCCCGATTTCGCCGGCGGCTGCTACGTGCATGTGCAGAAGTATCTGCACGACATGCCGTCGTGGGAGTCGCTGTCGGTCACCGAGCAGGAGCTGGTGATCGGGCGGACCAAGCTTGAGGACATCGAGCTCGACGACGACGCGAAACCGCCGAACTCGCACATCGCGCTCAACGTGATCGAAGACGAGGACGGCAACGAGCTCAAGATCGTTCGGCACAACATGCCGTTCGGCGAGATCGGCAAGGGTGAGTTCGGCACATACTTCATCGGCTATTCGCGGACGGCCGCGGTCACCGAGCGGATGCTGAACAACATGTTCATCGGCGATCCGCCGGGCAACACCGACCACATCCTGGAGTTCTCTACGGCGGTCACCGGCGGGAAGTTCTTCACGCCGATCGTCGACTTTCTCAATGACCCACCGCCGCTTCCGGATTCACAGCCCGAAGAAGAGCAACCAGTAGTCACCGTCGCGCCCGTCGCCACCATCGGGTCGCTGGGGATCGGCAGCCTGAAAGGAACCCGCCAATGAACAACCTGTATCGCGATCTGGCTCCGATCACCGAAGCCGCGTGGGCGGAAATCGAATTGGAGGCGACGCGGACGTTCAAGCGGCACATTGCCGGGCGGCGGGTGGTCGACGTCAGCGAGCCGGGCGGACCGGTGACCGCGGCGATCAGCACCGGTCATCTGCGTGACGTGTCCCCGCCCGGTGATGGTGTGGTGGCGCATCTACGCGAGAGCAAGCCGCTGGTGCGGTTGCGGGTGCCATTCACGGTGTCGCGCATCGCAATCGACGACGTTGAGCGAGGCTCGCAGGACTCGGACTGGGATCCGGTCAAGGATGCCGCCAAGAAGCTCGCGTTCGTCGAAGACCGCGCGATCTTCGAGGGATACGACGCGGCGTCCATCGAGGGCATCCGTGCGTGCAGCTCCAACCCCGTGCTGGCGCTGCCCGAGGACGCCCGCGAGATTCCCGACGTCATCGCCCAGGCGCTGTCGGAGCTGCGGCTGGCGGGCGTCGACGGTCCGTATTCGGTGCTGTTGTCGGCGGATGCGTACACCAAGGTCAGTGAGACCACCGAGCACGGCTATCCCA
>JBKOYU010000750.1:0-5526 GCA_046725575.1 Actinomycetota bacterium
GGAGCGGATCGCGCCGTCGAACATCTATCCGACAGCCGACGGCAGCTGGGTGGTGATCGCCGCCAATCAGGACACGGTGTTCCGCAGGCTGTGCGCCGCGATGGGCCAGCCGGAGCTCGCGACCGACGACCGGTTCGCCAATCACGTTGCCCGGGGCCGTAATCAGGACGAGCTGGACAAGATCATCGGTGCATGGGCCGTCGAACGGCACCCTGCCGACATCATCGCAACGCTGAGCGATGCGGGGGTGATCAGCGGACCGATCAACACCGTCGCCGAGGTGGTCAAGGATCCGCAGCTGCAGGCCCGCGGGATGATCGCCGACCACTGGGACGAACGAATCGGACGCAACGTCAAGGGTCCCGGTGTGGTGCCGGTGCTGTCGGAGACACCGGGAACCATCCGCAACGCCGGACCCGCCCGACCGGGCCAGCACAACGACGAGATCTACCGCGGGCTACTGGGCAAGGCCGATGAAGAGATCGCGGCGCTGCGGGCGGAGGGCGTGCTATGACCGAGCTACCGACACACGTCGACATTCGCGACGTCTCGTTGCGCGACGGGCTGCAGATCGAAGATCCAATTCCGTTGTCCGCCAGGCTCGAATTGCTCACAGCGGTGGCGGCCACGGGCGTGCGTGAGATGGAGGCGACGGCCTTCGTCTCACCGTCGAAGGTGCCCGCGCTGGCCGACGCCGCCGAACTGGCGGCCGAACTGCACCAATTCGGCGACATCGAGTTCTCCGCCCTCGTCGCCAGCGCGAACGGAGCCAAGCGGGCCATCGCGTCCGGCCTGGGCTCGATCGAGTACGTCGTTTCGGCCGCCGACGGGCACAGCCGCGCCAACGTCGGGCGTTCGACGGCGGAGGCCACTGCGCAGATTCCGGAGATCGTCGCGATCGCCCACGACAGCGGGGTCTCGGTCGAGGTCATCATCGCCACGGCCTGGGACTGCCCGTTCGACGGGCCGACACCGCCCGAGCGCGTGGTCGGCGTCGTCACCGCGGCGTGCGAGGCCGGTGTCGACCGGCTCGCGATCGCCGACACCATCGGCACCACCACGCCGCGGCGGGTCAGCGATCTGATCGCGCGGATTCGCCCGTCCATTGGTGACATCCCGCTGGGCGCGCACTTTCACAACACCCGTGGGTCCGGTCTGGCCAGCGCGTACGCGGCCGTGAGCTCCGGTGTCACCCGGCTCGACGCGTCGGTCGGCGGGCTCGGCGGCTGCCCCTTCGCGCCCGGTGCAAGCGGCAATATCGCCACCGAAGATCTCGTCTACCTGTTGCGGGACAGCGGAATCCACATCGACGTCGACCTGCAGGCCGCAATCGCCGCAGCAGAAGTGGCCCAGCGCATCGTCGGCCACGACCTGCCGAGCTCGTTGCTACGCGCCGGCGACCGCATCCTCGGCGAGTAGCTGTGCCCGCGGACGAACGGAGCACAAAGGGTCCCCCTGTGACGCTCACCCCCAAGGGGCTCCAGACCCGGCAGGCCATCGAGCAGGCGGCCCGGAAGCTGTTCGCCGAGCGCGGCTTTCACGGCACCACGCTGGCCGACATCACATCGGCGGCGGGCAAGTCGCCCGCGGTGTTCTACCGCTACTTCGCCGACAAGGAGGACCAGTGGATTTCACACTCCCCGACCATCTTCCGGGCGTACTCGCTGAGATGGATGCATTCATCGAGGCCGAGATCAAACCGCTGGAACGCGAGAACATGCAGTACTTCGACCAGCGCCGTGAATACGCGCGGACGGACTGGGACAACGGCGGCATCCCGAGACGGGAGTGGGAGGACCTGCTCGGTGAGATGCGCAAGCGTGCCGACAAGGCGGGCTGGCTGCGCTATGGCCTGCCGTCGCAGTTCGGTGGCCGCGACGGCACCAACATCGACATGGCGGTGATCCGGGAACACCTGGCGCACAAGGGTCTCGGACTGCACAACGACCTGCAGGACGAATCGTCGATCGTCGGCAATTTCCCGCAGGTCATCATGATGGACCGGTTCGGCACCGACGCACAGAAAGCCGAGTGGACCGAGGCGCTGATCACCGGCGAGCGGTCGATCGCGTTCGGCCTCACCGAACCGGGCCACGGCTCCGACGCGACGTGGCTCGAGACGCGCGCCGAGCCCGACGGAGACGGCTGGGTCATCAACGGCGCCAAGCGGTTCAACACCGGCGTACACCGGGCCACCCACGACCTGATCTTCGCCCGCACTTCGGGAGAGCCGGGCCAGGCCCGTGGCATCACCGCGTTTCTGGTGCCCACCGACACCCCGGGCTTCACGGTGCCGTACTACTGGTGGACGTTCAACATGCCCACCGACCATGGTGAGGTCGAGCTCAAGGATGTCCGCGTGCCGGGTGATGCGGTGCTCGGCGAGGTGGATCGCGGCCTTGAGGTCGGTCAAACATTCTTGCACGAGAACAGGATTCGTCAGGCCGCCAGCAGCCTGGGCGCCGCGCAGTACTGCATCGATCGCGCGGTCGCCTACGCGAACGAACGCACGGTGTTCGGCAAGCCGCTGGCGGTCAACCAGGCCGTGCAGTGGCCGTTGGTGGAGCTGCAGACCGAGGCCCAGATGGTGCGGCTGCTGGTGTACTACGCGGCAACTCAACTCGACGCGAACCACCACATGGAGGTGTCCGACAAGGTCTCGATGGCCAACTACCGCGCCAACCGGCTGGTGTGCGAGGCCGCCGACCGTGCCATGCAGGTGTTCGGCGGCGTCGGCTACAGCAGGCACGAGCCGTTCGAGCACATCTACCGCCACCACCGCCGGTACCGGATCACCGAGGGTGCTGAGGAAATCCAGATCCGGCGGGTCGCCCAGCGGCTCTTCGGATTCGGGCGCAAGTGAAGGAGCAGCTTGGCATTGGCTTGGGGAAGGTGCTCCGGCCGGTCCTCCGCGATGTGAGCATCGAGAACCTGCATGCCCTGACGGGAGGAGCGAGCCGAACCACGTGTGCGTTCGACGCCGTCAGCAACGGCACACGGCGGGCGCTGATCCTGCGCACCGGCCCGCCCGACGACGTGCATGCGGGAATGGAACTGGAGGCCGCGGTCCAGCAGCGCGCGGCGGCAGCGGGCGCGCCCGTCCCGCACATCCTGGCGGCGGACAATTCCCCTGCGGCACTAGGCAATCCGTACCTGATCTGCGATGCCATCGGCGGCGAGACGATCGTCAGACGGATCCACCGCAGCCTCGACGACGCCGGACGGGAACGGTTACTGCAGCAGTGCGCGCAGGCGCTGGCCGCCATCCATCGCGCCGACCCGGACGGCGTCGGCCTGGCGCAGGTCGACCAGCTCCGAACTGGGGTTCACCGACGAAGCACAACTGGCGGCGGCCATCCGGGCCGGGACGCTGGACGACCGCGCAGATGACGTGTTGCCGACCCTGCGCACCCTGGTCCGCCACCGGCTGGCGGTCGCCCACCCCGGCTACGACGAACCGAGCGCTGACAGAGCCTGAAGTACCCGCAGGAACACGGCGCGATCGGCGGCCGAAAGCGTTCCGAGCCAACGCTCCTCACCGCGCTGGATCTCCGCCTGCGCGGACTCCTTCACTCTGCGCCCCTCTTTGGTGATCGCCAGTAGCCGCGCCCGCCGATCCGCGGGGTCGGCCACCCGTTCGATCAAACCGTTGCGCTGGAGCTCGTCGAGGATGGCGATGATCCGTGTCTTGTCCGCTCCGATCGCTTCCGCGAGGGCCGACTGAGTCCGCATCGCCGAGCGATCGAGCGCGACCAGCACGCTGTAGCCCCACATCGACAGCCCGTGTGCCTCCAGCACCGGCAGTTCGGCCGCGATCATGTCGCGCACCAGCGGCGCGAGCATGGCGGCCAGGTCGGGCCGCTTGCGCCGTGGGCTCACACCGGAATACTAAACATTGACCGATAGTAAGCACCAGCTTATGATCTACTCATGCTTACTAATCAGGACATCCGTTCGTTCCATCGCTCTGCCGTGATGGCGTCCGTCGCCGTCGTCAACAACGTCACCCCGAACGACCTGCACCGCGCGACGCCGTGCGATGGCTGGGACCTCTCCCACCTGCTGGCGCACATGACTGTCCAGCACCGTGGATTCGCCGCGGCGGCGGAGGGTGGCGGCGCCGATCCCGCCCGCTGGGACATCGCGACCGTCGCCGACGCTGTGGCGGTCGATCCCGCAGGCACCTATGCGGCGGCCGCGGCCGACGTGCTCGAAGCCTTCGCCGACGACGGCGTGCTCACCGGGTCGTTCGCGCTCCCCGAATTCGGCCCTGGCGCGGCGTTCCCTGGCTCGCAGGCCATCGGCTTCCATTTCGTGGACTACGTCGTCCACGGCTGGGACGTGGCGCGGTCCATCGACGCACCGTTCACGCTGCCCGCCGACGTGATCCCGGCGGTCCTGCCGCTGGTCTTCGCCGTTCCCGACGGCGATTTCCGAACCGCGCCGGGCTCGCCGTTTGCGCCGGCCATCGATGCCGGCGAGGAGGTCAGCGACCTCGATCGGGTGCTACTTCACCTCGGCCGCTCGCCTGGCTGGACTCCGTCGCCCTGAGTGCGCGCGGCTACAACCGCCTGGCACGCGCCAGCCACGCGGGCTCGTCGACGCGAGTCCCCACCGGCAGGCCGATCGCGTCGGCCTGCGCCTCCTGCACCACACCGCGGTAGGTCGTCGCGTCAAGCGCTTCGAGCGTCCAGCCGTCCCCGAAGGCCTCCCGGATGTCGGTCTCGCTGACCTGCGGACCGAACCCGCGGCCAGCGTCGGACAGGGCGAGCACATGCACCAGCCCGCCGGGCCGGACCGCGGCGTGCAGGCTGCACACATACCGAGCGCGATCGGCGTCGTCGAAGATGTGAAACAGCGCGCTGTCGACGATCGTCTGATAGCCGGGCTCGTCACCCAGGTTCATCGCGTCGGCCACCTCGAAGCGCGCGTCGACGCCCTTCTCCGCGGCGTTCGCGCGCGCCTGTTCAACCGCGTGTGGTGAGAAGTCGATCCCAAGCACGTCATATCCCAACCGGGTCAGCAGGATCGTGTGTTCGCCGGTCCCACAACCGACGTCGAGCACCTTGCTGTGAATCCAGCCGGCCCGTTGCAGCTCGACGATCGCGGGCTGCGGCTCGCCGATCACCCATGGCGCAGAGCGGGATCGGTAGGCCTCGTCGAAGCGGTCGAGGGGTGGTGTCGTCTCCATATATCGCAGTGTTCTACCTGGACCCAACTTGAGGTCAAGTCCGAAACCAGGACCTGCCCGCGGGCTCGGCGTTGGGCTGGTACACGATCGGTGGTGAGGAGGCGCTGATGTCTGTGACCGACGCCGAAGCCATCGCCGACGTTGCCGACCGCCTGTTCGGGGCGATCGAGCAGAGCGATATCGCGATGGTGGAGCAACTCTGGAACGAGGACGTCGTTGTCTGGAAGGTTGCTGATCGCGACCGCGACAGGGAGCGCGCGCTGCGGGTCATCGCCTGGTTCGTCAACACGACGACCGATCGCCGCTACGAGATCCTCGACCGCCAGTTTTTCGAC
>JBKOYU010000096.1:0-3026 GCA_046725575.1 Actinomycetota bacterium
GGCGTGGGCATGCTCACCGATGGGGCCCACCGCCTCGCGCAGTTGGTCGAGGGTGGTCAGGTCCTCGGGGAAGGTGGATTCGGCGCTGATCTGTTTGGCCGGGGCGTTCTCGGCCACTGGCCGGTCGTCGATGCCCTGGGCCAGCCGGTGCAGCGCGGGTCCGACGGTCGCCCCGACGATGTTGGCGACCTCGGCGTCGGTCAACGCCGCGAGTTGTCCGATGGTTTCGATCCCGAGCCGGTGCAGTTTCTCCTCGGCCACCGGCCCGATGCCCCACAGCCGGCGCACCGGAAGGCCTTGTAGCAGCGCGCTTTCCTCGTCACGGCGCACCACGCGGATGCCGTCGGGCTTGGCCAGCTCTGAGGCGATCTTGGCGATCTGCTTTCCGGATCCGGCGCCGACCGACGCGACGAGCCCGGTCTCCTCGCGGATCCTGCCTTTGAGGTGTTGGCAGAACGCCTCGACGTCTTCGGCGTCCGCGCCGGCGAGTTCGGCAGGCTCGCCGAACGCCTCGTCGAACGACAGCTGTTCGAGGACAGGCACCAACGTTCGGACGGTCTCGAACACGCGGCGGCTGGCCACGCCGTAGACGACGCCGCGCGGCGGCAGAACCACCGCCGTCGCGCCGACGAGCCGGCGGGCCTGATGCATGGGCATCGCCGATCGCGCGCCGTACACGCGCGCCTCGTAGCTGGCGCCGGCAACCACGCCGCGACCGCCCAGCCCACCAACGAGCACGGGCCGTCCGCGCAGGGTGGGCCGAGTCAGCTGCTCGACGGACGCGAAGAACGCGTCCATGTCGAAGTGCAGCACCCAGCGATCCACAAATGCCGATGCTATGGCGCTAGCCTGACGGCCATGCCGCAACAGGCCCGCGACGTGGGCGAGTTCGGCCTGTGGCTCGAGCCTGCAGCTGCGGAGTCGGAACGTGGTGCAGCATGTTGAGCGGAGGTTTGTGATGGCCACCGAACACACCGACTACCGCCTCCACGGCGTGCGGATTGTGCACGCCGACGAATTGGATCCGAACACCCCGCAGACGCCGGGAATGAATCGCGCCGCGGCAATCAACGCCGCGCGCGCCGGCGCCGACAAGCTGTGGGCCGGCACGGTTGTCATCCATCCGGACGCCAAGACCGGACCGCACCACCACGGACACCTCGAGAGCGTGATCTATGTGGTTGCGGGCCGAGCCCGGATGCGGTGGGGCGACCGCCTCGAATTCACCGCCGAAGCCGGGCCGGGTGACTTCATCTACGTCCCGCCATACGTGCCGCACCAGGAGATCAACGCCAGTCCCGACGCACCGCTGTCGTGCGTCGTAGTGCGCAGCGATCAGGAACCGGTGGTCGTCAATCTCGATCTACCCGACGTCGAACCCGATCCCCAGTACGTGCAGTGGGTCGACGACATCCACCCGCCGCAATAGCTTCAGTTCTTCGCGATCGCCACCCTCACGCCGTCGCCGATTTCGGTCCCGTCGACCGGCTCGCCGAACTCGAAACTGGTGGCCAGGATCTCGCGGGCGATCAGGTCGCTGTGCGTCTGCGCCCACTGCGCCTTGTCCTCGGGCACCGCGATAGTCACCCGGATCCGGTCGGACACGTCGAGACCGGTGGACTTGCGCAGGTCCTGCAGTTCGCGGATACGGTCCTTGGCCCAGCCCTCGGCCTCCAGTTCCGGGGTGACGGTGCCGTCGAGCACCACCAGTCCCGCGCCGTCGGGCAGCGCGGCGGTGTACTCGGGGTCGGCGGCCACCAGCCGCGAGCTGTACTCCTCGGGCGCAAGCACGGCCGGTCCCGCGCTCAGCGTGCCGTCCGCGTTGACGACCGCGTCGCCGGCCTTGACCGCCTTGATCGCGGCCTGCACATCCTTGCCCAACCGCGGGCCTGCGATGCGCGCGTTGACGGTCAGTTCGAAGCGGCCGTAGGTGTCGATGTCGTCGGTGAGCTCGACCTCTTTCACGTTGAGCTCATCGGCGATCAGATCCCTGAAGGGCGCCAGCCGCTGCGGATTCTCCACCGCCACAGTCAGTTTCGGCAACGGCAGCCGCACCCGCAGCTTCTTGGCCTTGCGGAGCGACGACCCGGCCGACGCCACCTCGCGCACCTGGTCCATCGCCGCGACCAGTTCCGCATCCGCAGGCACCAGGCCGGCTTCTGGCCAGTCGGTCAGATGCACCGACCGCTCGCCGGTCACCCCGCGCCAGATCACCTCGGTGATCAGCGGCAGCAGCGGCGCAGCCAGCCTGCCTGTTACCTCCAGCACTGTGTGCAGCGTGTCGATGGCGTCGGGATCCTCTTCCCAGAACCGCGAACGCGACCGTCGCACATACCAGTTCGTCAACGCCTCGGTGAACTGACGCAACTGATCGCATGCGCCGAAGATGTCGCAGACATCCAACGACTCGGTCAGGTCGTCACGCAACTCGGCCAGCTTGGCCAGAATGTAGCGGTCGAGCACGTGCGACGAATCGGTGCGCCAGGTGCCCTTCTTCGGCGCGTACAGCGCGAGGAACGTATAGGCGTTCCACAACGGCAACAGCACTTGCCGGACGCCTTCGCGGATCCCCTGCTCAGTGACGATCAGGTTGCCTCCCCGCAGGATCGGTGAGGCCATCAGGAACCACCGCATGGCGTCGGAGCCGTCGCGGTCGAATACCTCGGTCACGTCGGGATAGTTGCGCAGCGACTTGCTCATCTTCTGCCCGTCGTTGCCCAGCACGATGCCGTGCGCCACACAGGTTTTGAACGCGGGACGGTCGAACAGCGCGGTGGCCAGGATGTGCAGTGTGTAGAACCAGCCTCTGGTCTGACCGATGTACTCGACGATGAAGTCGCCCGGAAAGTGCCCGTCGAACCAGTCCTGGTTCTCGAACGGGTAATGCACCTGTCCGTATGGCATCGAGCCGGAGTCGAACCACACGTCGAATACGTCTTCGATGCGCCGCATCGTCGACTTGCCGGTCGGGTCGTCGGGGTTGGGGCGGGTCAGCTCGTCGATATAGGGGCGGTGCAGATTCGTCG
>JBKOYU010000305.1:0-3031 GCA_046725575.1 Actinomycetota bacterium
CCGCCAGGTCAGGCGGTCAGTCGCCGCTCGCGCGCGTACGGCTGGATTGACATCGACCCCACACCGTTCGACGGCGGTCCTGCCCTTCCGAAGCGCCGCCGCGACGGCACCCCGTGGCCGGATTGGGTCAGCGATCAATGGGACGCATGGAGGTCGATGCCGCACGCCCGGCTGTGGCGGGATGCCGACTGGCAGTTTGCGCTGGACACCATCGAGCTGGCGGCGCAGGCGTTTCAGGACGGCGCAAAGGTCGGCCTCTTCACACAGCTTCGCTATCGCGAGAAAGTGCTGGGTACCACCTGGAGCGCGAGGCAGGACATGCGGATCCGCTACATCGAGCCGAGCAGTTCGGCACCCGCGATAGTGACGCGGCCGCTGACTCTCACCAAGACTCAACGCCCCATCCCTGCGTAAAAGGAAACCTGATGGGCCGCATGGTGTTACGAGCCCACCGAGACAGTCCTCACGATGGTGCTGCAGTCCGTTGCATTTCGGCACGGCGCCGTCGACAATGGCCGGGCAGTGCAAGTTGTTCACACAGCCTGCGCGTGCCAATGTTCTACTCATTCTATGGTTTTGGCTGCGGCGCGAGGACGTTGGGCCGTCAGGGCGTCCGCGCCCCAGGCTCGAACTAGCTGCCGCCCAAGCCGATTTGGATGCTACTTGTCGGGGTCGTCGTTACTGGGGTCGACGATCACCTTGGGCGGTCGGCCCTCGCTGAAGCCTCGCAAGAGCGCCTTGGCGTTGCACGCCGTGATCTGAAGGCACGGTCAACTTTGGTGAGATGTCCCCGGGAACCGTTGAACTCGGGCACGGCTAGGGCGACGACGGCATCGATCCAGCCGTTTGTATGGCCGCATGCCTGATGGTATGCCGGGAGTATCTGGTTAGCCCGAGCACGGGTGCCTCACGGCGAAGCCTCCTCGAAGCAGGCGAAAGCATGTGTGCTACAGTCGAATTGCAAGCCCGAGCACTGTCTACACGGCTGCTTCGAGCCTTCGCGCCCTCGTCGAAAGCCGACGCCGCGAGCTCGGCGGTGTCCAACGCGGACTGCCAGTCCCGCCTCACCCCACTGGGCGGCCTCGAGCGCCACGCCTCCCACTTGGTCTGCATTCCATCGGGCCACGGCTGGCCATCGCGAGGGCGCCCGTCGGATGTTGGCCGAGGCGTTGCGGGTCGAGGTCGACGATTACATCGCCCGTTTCGCCGAGGTCCGTGATGAGAACGGGCATCGGCTGGTGGTGCGCAACGGCTCGCACGCCCCGGCGGGAGGTGCTGACCAGCGCTGGTGCGGTGCCGGTGGTCGCGCCGCGCGTGAGCGACAAGCGGGTCGACCCGGAAACCGGTGAGCGGCAGCGGTTCTCCTCGGCGATCCTGCCGCCGTGGCGCGCAAGACGCCGCGCATCGAGGAGGTGTTGCCGCTGCTGTACCTGCACGGGCTGTCCAGCGGCGCCTTCGTGCCGGCGCTGGGGCAGTTCCTCGGCAGCGCGAAGGGCCTGTCGGCCTCGACGGTCACCCGGCTCACCGAGACCTGGAAGACCGAGGCCCGCGCGTTCGGGGAGCGCGACCTCTCGGGCGTGGACTTCATGTATCTGTGGGCCGACGGTATCCACGTCAATGTCCCCCTCGAGGAAACCAAGCTGTGCCTGTTGGTGCTGATCGGGGTGCGCGCGGACGGCCGCAAGGAACTGGTCGCGCTCGCCGACGGCTACCGCGAGGCGACCGAGTCGTGGGCGGACCTGCTGCGCGACTGCAAACGCCGCGGCATGCGGGCGCCGGTGCTGGCGATCGGCGACGGCGCGCTCGGCTTCTGGGGCGCGCTGCGAGGTGTTCCCCGACACCCGTGAGCAGCGGTGCTCGTTCCATAAGATCTCGAATGCTCTTGCCGCGCTGCCGAAGTCGGCGCACCCGGGGGCGAAGAAGGCGCTCGCGGAGATCTGGAACGCCGAAGACAAGGCGCACGCGCTGGACGCTGTGAAGGCGTTCGAGGCCGCCTACGGCGTGAAATTCCCGAAGGCGGTCGCCAAGATCACCGACGACCTCGACCAGCTGCTGGCCTGCTACGACTATCCGGCCGAGCACTGGATCCACTTGAGAACTACAAATCGAATCGACCTTCGCGACGGTACGCAACCGGAGCAAGATCACCAAAGGGCCGGGCTCCCGCGCGGCCGGAATCGCCATGGCCTACAAGCTGATCGAGGCTGCACAGTCACGCTGACGCGCCGTCAATGCACCCCACCTAGTCGCACTCGTCCGCGCCGGAGCTCGATTCGAGAACGGCAAACTGGTCGAACGCCCCGACGACACCACCGACGAGGAGGAGGCCGCCTAAAGATCTTGATCCACGGGTATTGATGACAATTGCTCCGGGCAGCCTACATGCGGACTATGCATGCCAATCCGGCGCGCGGGCAATATGTCGTAGGCGATGGCACCGTGGTGGCCGCACCAGTGCGCAAGGCCACCGCCGACCGCTGGGCCGAACAAGGCGGCCGCCACGTCCATGCCGGCATCGAAGCCCAAAACGGCAAGACCGACACCGAATTCCGCTACGGCACAAAGTTCGCCATACTCGCCACCGCCCCGACGCGATCCGCAACAACAGGGTGATCCTCGACATCGACGCGGTACCGGCAGAGGCAAGGGCTACGGCGGTGAGGCCCGCATCGCCGTCGACATGATCGACCGTGTCCTCGCCGACCCCGACGTTCGGTGTGACGGCGTCTGCTACGACGGCGCATTCCGCGGCAAGCACATCGACCACGCCATGAAGCATGGGCTGACAGTGCTCGCACCCTTGCACGACAGCACCCGCGTACCCACCGCATTCGATCGCCTCGACTGCGCCTGCGGCGACGCCCACGACCTGTGGACGGCCGACGGTCGCATCTACGAGCGCCAGGTCCTCGACACCGGCGACAGGCATTTGCAGCCGTGCCCCGTGGCCAAAATCTATCCCCGTCGCAACACCGGCGGCAGCCTCCGGTGGTACATCAAATTCGCCACACCGTCCTGCGGGACAGTGCAC
>JBKOYU010000698.1:0-6235 GCA_046725575.1 Actinomycetota bacterium
GGTCGAAGACCAGCGTCAGGCGTACCGCAGTTTCGGCGAGACTACACGCTGAAAACCCGCCGCAGCGCGACAAATCGGATCAGCGTCGCCACCAGATTCGCCACCACAAGCACCGACAACTCAACGCCCTTGCCGACCGTCGGGTCGAAGCGGTGCAGCACGAACAGCGACCCGCTGGTGATGGCCAAACAGAACGCAAAGACCAGCAGCCCGTTCAATTGGTGACGCGCCACGCCGGTGCGCCCCCGGATGCCGAACGTGAACGCGCGGTTGGCCGCCGTGTTGGCAATAGCGGTAACCAACAACGCGGTCAGGTTCGCGGGCTGGGCGCCCATTGCGGGATGAAGCAGCAGATATAACAACGCAAAAGCAAGAGTGCTCGCGATGCCGACGATGCCGAACCGGACCATCTGATCGACCATGCCGCGCGGCACGCCCGGCACCAGCGGCTCGCGGCCGAGGCTGCGCTGCAACTCGCGCACCGACAGCGCGCCACTCGCCAGCACACGGCCCACCCGCCAGCAGCCCTTGAGGTCGTTGATCGCGGTGCGGACGATATCGACACCCGAGCCCGGGTCGTCGACCCAGTCGACCGGCACCTCGTGGATGCGTAGCCCGGCGCGCTCGGCGACCACCAGCAGCTCGGTGTCGAAGAACCATCCGGTGTCGGCGACATGCGGCAGCAGCTGGCGCGCCACATCGGCGCGCACGGCCTTGAAGCCGCACTGCGCATCGGAAAAGCGCGCACCAAGCACGCCGCGCAGGATCAAGTTGTAACTGCGAGAGACGAATTCGCGTTTCGGTCCGCGCACGACCCGCGACGACGCCGCCAACCGGGAACCGATCGCGACATCGGAGTGACCCGAAATCAACGGCGCCACAAGCGGCATCAACGCCGACAGGTCGGTGGACAAATCGACGTCCATGTAGGCGACCACGTCGGCATCCGAAGCCATCCACGCGGTGTACAGCGCGCCGCCGCGGCCCTTCTCGTCGAGGTGGATGACGTCGACGTCGGGCAGCTCCTCGGCCAACGCCACCGCCACCGCCAACGTGTTGTCGGTGCTGGCGTTGTCGGCGATCGTGATTCGCGAGGGGTAGGGCACCTCGGTGACCAGATAGTGATGCAGTCGGCGGACGCTTCCCAGAAGGTCGCGCTCCTCGTTGTAGACCGGGATCACGATATCGAGGACACAGCTGCGCAGTGGGCGCTCGGATACCTCGGCCGTGAGGGGAGCCGCCAGGTCGGTCATGGTGTCGAGCGTCTCTAAGTAGGCTGCCACCCCACTGCGGCCCGGCTGGGAGCTTGCTGGAATGCTCGTGCCCATGGCGACCGTGTTCACCAAGATCATCAACGGCGAGATACCGGCCCGGTTCGTCTACGAGGACGACGACGTCGTCGCCTTCCTGACGATCGCGCCGATCACCCACGGCCACACGCTGGTGGTGCCGCGCGCCGAACTCGATCAGTGGCAGGACGTCGACGCCCCCGCGTTCAACAAGGTCATGGGCGTCTCGCAGCTGATCGGCAAGGCGGTGTGCACGGCATTCGACGTCGAGCGCGCCGGGGTGATCATCGCGGGACTGGAAGTGCCGCACCTGCACGTGCACGTCTTCCCGGCCCGCGACCTGAGCGACTTCGGATTCGCCAACGCCGACCACAACCCTTCGCCGGAATCCCTCGACGAGGCGCAGGCCAAGATCAAAGAGGCGCTAGCTCAACTGACCTGAGCCGGTACGTCCGCGATGCGCGGCAGGTTGACGGTGAAGCGGCAGCCCTGGCCGGGCGCGGTGGTGACGCTGACCGTGCCGTCGTGCGCGAAGACCAGCGAGTCAACGATCGACAGGCCCAGCCCGGTTCCGCCGCTGGCCCGTGCGCGTGAGGTGTCGGCGCGGTAGAACCGCTCGAACACCCGATGCGCGTCTTCCTTGCTCATGCCGGGGCCCTCGTCGCACACCTCGAGCACCGCGTTGTCGTTATCGGTGCCGACCCGCACGGTGATGCCCGCGCTGTCGGGGGTGTGCTGCAGCGCGTTGGCGACCAGGTTGCCCAGCACCTGGCGCAGCCGGGCCTCGTCGCCAAGCACCTCCGGGGTGCCGGGCCCGTCGAACACCTCCATGGTGATCTTGCGTCCGGGCGGCGCGATCGACTGCGCATCGTGCACGGCGTCGCTGGCGATGGCGAGCAGGTCGACGCGGTGCCGCTCCAGCGGCCGCTGCTGGTCGAGCCGGGCGAGCAGCAGCAGATCCTCGACGAGCAGACCCATGCGGCGGGACTCGCTCTCGACGCGGCTCATCAGCATCTCGACGTCATTGGCGGCGCCCTGCCTGTACAACTCGGCGAAGCCGCGGATCGTGGTAAGCGGCGTGCGCAGCTCGTGGCTGGCGTCGGTGATGAAGCGGCGCATCCTGTCCTCGGAGCTGCGGGCCGCCTCGGCCGACGAATCCGACGACGCCACCGCCCGCTGGATCTGCGCGAGCATTCCGTTGAGCGCCAACGACAATCGGCCGACTTCCGTGCGCGGGTCGCGTTCGGGGACGCGACGGTCCAGCTGCCCGGCGGCGATCGCCGCCGCAGTCCGCTCCACTTCGACCAGCGGACGCAGGCTGCGATGGACCACCCAATATCCGGCGACCCCGAGCACCAGCAGCACCGCGGCCCCAATGCCGAGCTGCGCGTAGGTCAGCGCGCGCACCGTCGTTTGAACGTCGGACAGGTCGATCGCGACGGTGGTCAGCTCGCCGCGCATCCCGCGCACGCTCATCGCTCGCCACTGCACGTTCGAGTGATCGATCGAGCCGACCGTGACCGGTACCGGCCCCACGTCGTTGTCGGCTGGCAGCGCGGGCTCGGCGGCGCGGTCGTTGACGGCCATCCAGATGCGGCCGTCGGGATCGATGCCGCGCACATAGAAGTCCGTCGGCGGCCGGGCGGGATTGGGTCCCTCGATCGGCGCGGCTGGCATCCGCCGCGGAGCCTGCGCCCAGCTGCGGGAGGCGTCGAGCAGCGTCTGGTCGACGCGGTTGGTCAGGTCGTGACGCAGGATCGTGGTGACCGCGATGCCAGATGCCAGCAGACCGCAGGCCACCAGCACAAGGGTGGCCGCGACAAGCCCAACCCTTAGGGGTATGCCTCGTCCACGCAGTACGGCCACACCCCTATTGTCGCGAACAGATCAGCGCTGTTCTCGGCTCTTGGCCGATGGCTCTTCGCCTGACGGCTCATCGTTGCGCCAGCGACTCATCGCGGTTCACGCAGGACGTACCCGACGCCCCGCAACGTGTGCAGCAGACGCTTCTCGCCGGTGTCGATCTTGCGTCGCAGGTACGACACATAGGACTCGACGACGTTCACGTCACCACCGAAGTCGTAGCGCCACACGTGGTCGAGGATCTTGGGCTTCGAGAGCACCGTGCCCGCATTGATGATGAAGTACCGCAGCAGCGTGAACTCCGTCGGAGACAGGGAGACCGGCTCGCCGGCCTTCCAGACTTCGTGGGTGTCCTCGTCGAGTTCGATGTCGGCGAACGTGAGTCGCGCGTTGCGGGGTTCCTCGATGCCGCGGCCGGAGCGGCGCAGGATCACCCGCAGCCTCGCGACCACCTCTTCCAGGCTGAACGGCTTGGTGACGTAGTCGTCGCCGCCGAGAGTGAGGCCGGCGATCTTGTCCTGCAGGGTGTCGCGGGCGGTGAGGAACAGTGCGGGCGAGTCGATGCCGTCGGCGCGCAGCCGGCGCAGCAACCCGAAGCCGTCCATGCCGGGCATCATCACGTCGAGAATGACGGCGTCGGGGCGCACTTCACGGGCCTTGTCCAGGGCGGCGGGCCCGTTGGACGCGGTATGGACCTCGAAGCCCTGGAACTTCAGGCTCACTGAGAGCAGCTCGACGATATTGGCCTCATCGTCGACTACGAGGATGCGTGCCTCGGGCAGATTCTCGGGTAGTGCAGCCATCGCCATCCCGCTAATTTCCACGATCTCACTTGGAATTATGCTGTATGAAGCCTGTCAACTTCCTGTGAGTTTGTTTCCAGGCACTACGCCGAAGCATCAGATGCGCTGCGCGTACGCCCATAGACTGAGTGACATGAACCTCGGCAAAACGCTGACGGACCTCGCCATCGCACCGGTGCGGGTCGGGCTCGCCGTCGCCGACGCCGGCCTGGAGGTCGCGAACAGCGCGCTGGGGCGGGCCCGGGCGGGGTCCGGCTCGGTAGCGCACATGTTGGGCATCGACGACGCCGTCGAGCGAGCGAACCGGCTGGCCAGGTTGATGGACGAAGACCAGCCGTTGGGCAGGGCGCTGACGCCGGGCGGTCCGGTCGACCGGTTACTGCAACCGGGCGGCCTAATGGACAAGCTGACCATGCCGGGCGGTGTGCTCGACCGGCTGACCCAGGAGAACAGCGGCCTGATGCGCGCAATCGAGCCGGGCGGCCTGGTCGATCAATTGCTGGCCGAGGACGGGTTGATCGAGCGGGTGCTGGCCGAGGACGGCGTGGCCGATCGGCTGCTGGCCGAGGGTGGGGTGATCGACACCCTGACCGCTCGCAACGGTCCGCTCGAGCAGCTCGCGACGGTGGCGGACACACTCAACCGGCTGACGCCAGGGCTCGAGGCGTTGGAGCCGACCATCGAAGCCTTGCGCGAGGCCGTGATCACGCTGAGCCAGGTCGTCAACCCGTTGAGCAACATCGCGGACCGCATCCCGTTCCCGGGCCGCAGGCCGAGAAGCCGGCCGTCGTCGACGCGGCCTGTGCCGTCACAGCGGGTCATCGACGCCGACGAGTGACCCGATAGGCTTGTCGGATTCGAAGGCCTCCTTAGCTCAGTGGTAGAGCACTCGCCTTGTAAGCGAGCGGTCGTCAGTTCAATCCTGACAGGAGGCTCCATAAAAGCGCAGTTCAGAGGCCATATCGCTGATCCCGACAGCGATCAAGATCGCGTCGCCATTTGCCGTCAACTCGATTCCTTGCCGTCACGCCGGGCGGCGGAAACCGGGACTTCGGCGCGGGGGTCCGTCGCCCCACGGAGCACGATGCCATTGCCCCCGAAAGTGTCCTCCGCCCTGCCCCGGAGGCGGACCGCCGTGGTCCCGCGGTTGTCTGCTGGCGGTCCTCTGATCCGCCTGGATGGTCCTGCGGCGGCGGAGGCCCGCCCGGATGGTCCTGCCGGCGGCGGAGGCCCAGCTGGTCCGCCACGACCGGCCTGCGGCGCGGGGCCGCCGTGACCCGCTTTACCCGATTTGGCTGATCGAGGCCGGCACACGGTTCATTGCGACCAATCCCGACGTCACCACGCCCAGCGTTGAGGGGCCGTTGCCGGCGACCGGTTCAGTGGCCGTACTCATCACCGCGGTGACCGGACGTAACCCGCACTCAGAAAACACCGTGATGGTGGGCGACCGGATGGACACCGATGTCGTCGCAGGCATCGAGGCTGGGCTCGACACGATCCTCGTCTTTACCGGCTCGACGACCGTCGCGGCTGTCGAAAAGTATTCCTACCGGCCGGCCGCGTCCTCCCGTCCATCGCCGAAGCCATCGACCTCATCTAGCGCCAGGGTCACTCCCGTTCAAATAAAATAGTGGCATGCATCGACGTCCCGCTGGCAGCGGGGCTCTCAATCTGACTTGGTCTCCAATGGCCCGCGGAATGGCTGTCTTAGCGTGCCAAACCACACCAGGCCACAGCCCGCTCACTCCCCCAAGATCGGAGTTTCGATGCGCATTGCCTTGTTCGCCACTTGTCTCGCGGATGCCTTGTTCCCGCAGGCGGCCATTGCGACCGTGAAACTGCTTGAGCGGCTCGCTCACCAGGTGGTTTTCCCTCCGCGGCAGACATGCTGCGGCCAGATGCATATCAACACGGGTTATCTAGCGGAGGCCACCGCGCTGGTGCGTCATCACGTCGAGGTCTTCGAAGACGCCGACTGTGAGGCTGTGGTGGCACCATCGGGATCGTGCGTCGGCTCGGTTCGCCACCAGCACGCGATGGTAGCGAGGCGAGCGGGTGACGAAGCCTTGGCGAAGCGTGCAGAGGCCGTCGCGTCGCGCACCTACGAGTTGTCCGAACTGCTTATCGACGTGCTCAACGTGCGCGACGTCGGTGCCTACTACCCACACCGAGTGACCTATCACCCCACCTGTCACTCACTTCGGATGCTGCGGGTTGGCGATAAGCCATTGGAACTTCTGCGCCACGTGCGGGGCATAACTCTGGTCGAATTGCCGA
>JBKOYU010000749.1:0-3364 GCA_046725575.1 Actinomycetota bacterium
CGGCCAGGCACTTCGCGTCTTCGATCGCCATCACCGCGCCCGAAGCCAGGTACTGCAGCGGTGGGTGCGCCGCGTCGCCGAGCAACATCATCCGCCCGTCGATCCAGTTCTCGATCGGCTCCCGGTCGTACATCGGCCACCAGCGGTCCTTCCACAGATAATCGGTTCCGCGCCGGACGTTCACGTGGCAATGCGCAAACGCCGGCCCCAACTCCTCCGGGCCGCCCCACGGGTCGGCGCCCTGCTCGTATCCCGGCGACTTGAACACCGCCACCTGGTTCAGCATTTCGCCGCGCCGCAGCGGGTACTGAATGAAGTGGCAGTTCGGCCCGATGTAGCCGATGACGTCCTCGATCTCCTCGTCCAGTTCCACCGTCCGATACGGCGCCGTCCCACGATACGCCGCATAGCCCGACGAGACCGGTTCGTCATCCGAAATCTTTTTGCGCAGGCGCGATTTCAGCCCATCCATCGCCAGCGCCACATCCGCGACATGGTCTTGACCGTCGTCCGTCGACACCACGACGCCGTCACCTTCGGTGACGACGTCGGTCACCGTGACCCCGGTACGCAAGTCTGCCCCGGCTGCGATCGCCGCGTTCACCAATGTCGCGTGCAGATCACATCGGTGGGTCACGAAGTACGGACCGCCATACCGCGCCCGAAACTCCGGGCCCAGATCCACCTTCGTCAGCGTCTCGGCCGTCACCGCGTCGCGGAACACAAGGTTTTTCGGCTGAAACCCGTCTGCCAGAACCTGCTCGAGCAGCCCCCACGACTGGAGAATCCGCGCGCCGTGCGGCCCGATCTGCAGACCCGCGCCCACTTCCCCGAACTTGGTCGCCCGCTCGAACAACGTCACCTGCGCGCCAACACGCGCCAGCGCCAGTGCCGTGGCCGCGCCGCCGATTCCGCCGCCGGCGATGATGACCCCTGTTCCGTCGAGGTTCGACATCGTTCTCTCCTTTGTGTTGTCTTAGTTAGGTTTTCAGTGCGCAAAGACAGCTGCGCGAGGTGTTTCGACTGGTGCTGTGCGCTGCCGCCACACGACGGTGAGCAGAAGCGACGCGGCCAGCGCGCTGACGGCGAACAACACGAAGTTCGATCGCGCCCCCAGACCCGCCGCCAACAGCCACCCGCCGATCTGCGGTGCGCACACCGCGCCGATCCGCCCCACACCCAGCGCCCAGCCCAGCGCGGTGCCGCGCAACTCGCCGGGGTAATGCGACGCAACCGCGGCGATGATCAGGCACTGCGTCCCATGCGTGCCGACACCGGCCAGCACGAAGATCACGTACACCAGCGCCACCGGCGGGCCGGCGAGCAACGCCAGCAAGGCGCCGCCGGCGACGGCCGCCGCGACGATGCTCGTCGGGATAGTCCCGAACCGCACCGCGCCCCAGGCCGTCACGAACGAGCCCGCCACCGCGCCGAGGTTCAGTGCCAGCGCGAACGTCAACGCACTGCCGAGATCGGTACCCTCACCCTGCATCAGCTTGGGCAACCACGTCCCCAGCCTGTACCAAGCCAGCAGGGTGAACACGGTGGACAGCGCGAACAGAATGCTGATGTTCCGGAACCGTGGACCCAGCAATGCGCCGAAACCCCTTGACCGCGAACGGTTTACCTCGCCGAACATGCGGTCCGGCAGGGTGCGAATCGCCACGGGCACCAGCACGATCAGCGGCAGCAGGGCGAAGAGAAACATCGGTTGCCAGCCGAACCGCGGTATGACCGGGATGGCGAGCAGTGCCGCGATCGACCCGCCGATCGGCACGCCGGACATCATCATCGTCGCGACCGGTCCGCGCCATTTCGGCCGAATCAGTTCCGCGGCAAGCGCATTCGTGGTCGGCACCAGTCCACCGAGGCCAATGCCCGCGATCAACCGCAGCGCCCCGAACATCACCGGCCCAGTCGCCAAGGCGCACAGCGCGGTGAACACCGACAGCACCACCGCGCATCCGATGACGGCTCTCTTGCGGCCCAGTGCATCCGAGAGTCGGCCCGCGAGAACGGCGCCGATCATCATGCCCAGAAAGGCGAGACTGCCCAACGTGCCCGCGGTCGCGGGGCTGATCCCCCACTCCCGTTGCAGGCTGGAGATGACGTTGCCGTAGACGATCAGGTCGTAGCCGTCGAAGATGACGAACAACCAGCAGACGAGGACGGCGACCAGCGTCGTGCGGCGCGACTCGGTGGCCGGACCAGCGCCACCGTCATCGACGGCTACCCCGACGTCTCCGCACTGCTCGCGGCGCACGACTGGGAGTCGTTGGCGCAGCACGCGTCCGGGCGCCCGATCGGCCTCGACGACGCCGACTACGCGCCCGTCGTGCCCCGCCCCGGCAAGATCATCTGCGTCGGGCTGAACTACACCACCCACATCAAGGAGATGGGCCGCGATCTGCCCGAGTACCCGACGTTGTTCGCCAAGTTCGCGGATGCCCTCACTGGGCCGTACGACGACGTCGTCGTCCCGGAATACGCTGCGGGACAACTGGACTGGGAAGCGGAGCTGGCATTCGTCATCGGCAAGCCGGCCTACCAGGTCAGCGAGGCCGATGCCGGCCCATACATCGCCGGCTACTCGGTGATCAACGACTACACCATGCGCGACTACCAGTACCGCACCCCGCAGTGGGACCAGGGCAAGAACTTCGAGAAGACCAGCGGGTTCGGGCCGATCCTGGTGACCGACTACACGCTGGGCAGCCGGATCGAGACCCGGCTCGACGGCGAACTGATGCAGAGCGCCACCACCGACGACCTCGTGTTTAGCCCGGCCAAACTGGTCGAGTACATCTCGCACATCGTCACGCTCAACCCCGGCGACGTGGTCATCACCGGCACCACCGGCGGCGTCGGCCATGCCCGCAACCCGGCGCGCTACATCGGCGACGGCGAGACCGTCGAGGTCAGCGTCGAGGGTCTCGGGACGGTGCGCAACACGACGATCGTTAAGTAGGCATGTGATGGGCTTTCACGACCTGGAGCTGTCCGAGCGGCGGCTGATCGCGCGGCGAGGCACCGCGTTCTTCGCGCACCGCCTCGCCGAACTGAGCGACGACGATTTGGAAGTCGACTCGCTGCTGGCGGGCTGGACCCGCAAACACCTGGTCGCCCACATCGGCTACAACGCCGCGGCGCTGTGCCGACTGATGGACTGGGCGGCCACGGGCGTCGAGACACCGATGTACCCGTCGGCCGAACACCGCGAACGCGAGATCAAGGAAGGTGCCACGCTCAGTGCCGCGGCCTTGCGAAATCTGTTCGACCACACGGTCGCCCGGCTCGACGAGAAGTGGCGGCACCTGCCCGAATCGCGCTGGGCCGCGCCGGTGCGCACCGCGCAGGGCCGCAC
>JBKOYU010000529.1:0-5044 GCA_046725575.1 Actinomycetota bacterium
CGGCGAACCGTCAGTCCACAAGATTGAACACCTAAAAGGGAAGTGGTCGTCCTAGTGTCGGCGCAGGCAGAGACGCTGCGATTGCTGGACGACAGCGAGGATAACCCGCATCGAAGCCGGAAGCAAGAAACACCCTGATTCTGCATGTGACGCATGTGGTCCGCAAAGTTAGCTCCGAACGGCCACGCCGGACGTCCAGCGGACGCCTTCACCCACGGCCATGTAGCTGACGGTGAACCCGTTGGCGGCGCCATACTCCAAGACCTCTGCGGGCAATTCTGGCTGGGGACTCAGCGCGATGACCGCAGGACCGGCCCCGGATAACACCGCCGCAACTCCACAACGCCGCAGTATCCGCAGGTATTCCGCCGATGCCGGCATAGCGGGCGCGCGCTGCGGCTGGTGCAGGACGTCCTCCGTCGCTTCCATCAGCAGATCGGGCCGCTCGGTCAGCGCCAACACGAGCAGGGCCGCGCGGCTGAGGTTGAACCGAGCGTCGGTGTGGCTGACCCGGTCCGGAAGCAGCACGCGCGTCTCTGCCGTCGACGAGCGCTCCTCGGGAATCGCGGGAAACAGGTGGATGTCGGGGTGCAGTCGCAGCGGCGCCGCCGCATACCGTGGCAGCACGCCCTCGTGTTCGGTCCAGGACACCACCGCGCCACCCAGGACAGCGGCCGACGCGTTGTCGGGATGACCCTCGAACTCAGACGACAGCTGGATCAATTCTGCTTCACTGAGTGGCGTCGAACCCGCTTGCGCCACAAGGCCATTGACAGCTGCGAGGCCACCGACGACCGCTGCCGCCGACGAGCCCAGGCCGCGCGAGTGCGGAATGTCGTTGCGGCAGCGGAGATTCAGCCCGGACGCGCTCACGCCGGCCGCCTGTAATCCGTGTTCGATGGCACGCACCACGAGGTGCGACGAGTCTAACGGAACCTGGTCGGCGCCCTCCCCTTCCACTTCGACGGTCAGGCCGGACTCGGTTGTCTCCACGACGATTTCGTCGTAAAGGCTCAGCGCCAGGCCCAGACTGTCGAAACCGGGCCCGAGATTGGCGCTCGAGGCCGCCACGACGGCGGTGGCCGTCAGCCCGGCCGGCAGGATCTGCGTCACTTCGCTAGACCAACCCCAATTTCTCGACCACGGCCACCGGATCCACAGGCACCGGAGTGACGGTGGGCATGCCTTTGAGTGCGGTGTCGGGATCCTTGAGCCCGTTGCCGGTCACCGTGCAGACCACCGTCGACCCCTTCGCCACAAAGCCGTCCTCGATCGACTTCAGCAGGCCCGCGATGCTGGCCGCGGACGCGGGCTCGACGAAAACGCCCTCGGTGCGGGCCACCAGGTGATAGGCGGCGAGGATCTCCTCGTCGGTGGCGGCAAGGAATCGGCCGTTGGACTGCTGCTGCGCCTCGACCGCGGACGCCCACGACGCCGGCGAGCCGATCCGGATCGCGGTGGCGATGGTCTCGGGGTTTTTGACCGGCTCGCCGAGCACCAGCGGTGCGGCGCCCGCGGCCTGGGTGCCCAGCATGCGGGGCAGCCGGTCGGACAGCCCGTCGCGGTGGTACTCGATATAGCCCTTCCAGTAGGCGGTGATGTTGCCCGCGTTGCCGACGGGCAGCGCGTGCACGTCGGGAGCGGTGCCAAGCGCATCGACGATCTCGAACGCCGCGGTCTTCTGGCCTTCGATGCGGAACGGGTTGACGGAGTTGACCAGCGAGATGGTCGGGTAGTCCGCGGTGAGTTTGCGGGCCAATTCCAGGCAGTCGTCGAAATTGCCGTCAATCTGGATGATCTTCGCACCGTGCATGACGGCCTGCGCGAGCTTGCCCATCGCGATCTTGCCCTGCGGTATGAGCACCGCACAGGTGATGCCTGCGCGCGCCGCGTAGGCTGCGGCCGACGCCGACGTGTTGCCGGTCGACGCGCACAGCACCGCCTTTTGACCCCGGGCCACCGCCTCGGTGACGGCCACGGTCATGCCGCGGTCCTTGAACGAACCGGTCGGATTTAGGCCCTCGACCTTGAGATGCACTGTGCAGCCGGTGTATTCGGATAGCCGCGGCGCCCGCACCAGCGGGGTGCCACCCTCGAGCAGCGTGATCGCAGTCCAGTGGTCCTCGACCGGCAGCCGGTCGCGGTACGCGGCGATCAGCCCCGGCCATGGCTGGTGAACGGTCTTGGGCAGGGCGCTCATTCGCTCGCGCCTTCCATGCGAAGCACGCTGTTGATGCTCTGCACCACGTCGAGGTCGGCCAGCGCCGCAACGGTTTCGGACAATGCGGCGTCAGTGGCCTGGTGCGTGACGACGACGATGCGGGCACCGCACCGTTGACCGCCCTCGTCGACCATGCCTTCCTGGCGGACTTCGGCGATGCTGACCTCGCGCTTGCCGAATTCGGCTGCGACAGCGGACAACACGCCGGGCCGGTCGGTGACGTTCATGTTGACGTAGTAGCGGGTCGGAATGAAGCCGATCGGCGAGATCGGCAACTTTGCGTACTTGGATTCCCGGGGACCGCGGCCGCCCTGCACGCGGTTGCGGGCCGCCATCACCAGGTCGCCCATCACCGCCGACGCGGTGGGTGCACCGCCTGCGCCCTGCCCGTAGAACATCAGCCGGCCTGCGGCCTCAGCCTCCACGACGACGGCGTTGAAGGCACCATTGACCGCGGCCAGCGGATGGTCGAGCGGCACGAGCGCCGGATAGACGCGGGCCGAAACCCGTTGCTGCCCTTCGTCGGTGCTGAGGCGCTCACAGATGGCCAGCAGCTTGATCGTGCTTCCCAGCGCCCGCGCGGATGCGAAGTCGGCCGGGGTTACTTTGGTGATGCCCTCGCGGTATACGTCGTCGGCGTGCACGCGGGTGTGAAACGCGATCGACGCGAGGATCGCGGCCTTGGCCGCCGCGTCATAGCCCTCGACGTCGGCGGTCGGGTCCGCCTCCGCGTAGCCGAGCGCGCTGGCATCGGCGAGCGCCGTCGCGTAGTCGGCGCCGGTGCTGTCCATCTCGGAGAGGATGTAGTTGGTAGTACCGTTGACGATTCCGGCGACCCGCAGCACGGTGTCGCCCGCGAGCGATTGGGTGAGCGGGCGGATGACGGGGATCGCGCCAGCCACGGCCGCCTCGAAATAGAGGTCGACGTGGGCGTGTTCGGCGGCCTGGGCCAGCTCGCCCGTGGACTGCGCCATCAGCGCCTTGTTGGCGGTGACCACGGACTTGCGCTGCTCGAGCGCGGTCAAAATCGCCTTGCGCGCGGGCTCGACCGGCCCCATCAACTCAACGACGATGTCGACGTCGTCGCGGGACACCAGTTCTTCGATGTTGTCCGTGAGCAGCTCGGCCGGCACGCCACGGTCGTCGGCAACCCGGCGCACACCAACACCTCGTAGCTCCAGCGGAGCACCGATGCGTGCGGCCAGGTCGCTGGCGCTCTCCTCGATGATGCGGACCACTTCACTGCCGACATTGCCGAGCCCCAATACGGCTACTCCGATGGGCTTTTCGTCACCATTCATCCTGTTACCTCCAGACTGAGCAGATCGTCGACCGTCTCCCGGCGCAGAATCAGGCGGGCCTGCCCGTCGCGCACGGCCACCACAGCGGGGCGGCCGATCAGGTTGTAACGGCTCGACATGGAATAGCAGTACGCGCCCGTGGCGGCCACGCCGAGCAGGTCGCCGGGTGAGAGGTCGCCGGGCAGCCAGGTGTCGCGCACGACGATATCGCCGCTCTCACAATGCTTCCCGACGACGCGCGACAGCGCGGGTGATGCGTCGCTGGTGCGGGACAGCAGTCGCACGTCGTATTCGGCGCCGTACAGCGACGTGCGGATGTTGTCGCTCATCCCGCCGTCGACGCTGACGTAGCGACGGTATGTGTCGGATGAGACGTCAACATCCTTGACCGTGCCGACGGTGTACAGCGTGATAGTGCCGGGACCGGCAATGGCGCGACCGGGCTCCACCACGAGCCGGGGCGCGGGCAGGCCGACCGCGGCGGATTCGTTGCGGACGATGGCATCGAGCTTGGCCGCCAGGTCGTGCACCGGTGGTGGATCGTCGTTCGGCAGATACGAAATGCCGAGACCGCCGCCGAGATCGACGATCTCCAGTTGGCTTGTCTTGTCGACGCCGAACTCGGCGACGACGTCGTGCAACAGGCCGATCACCCGGTGCGCGGCCAGCTCGAAGCCGTCGACGTCGAAGATCTGCGAGCCGATGTGGCTGTGCAGTCCGACGAGACGCAGGTTGTCGGTGGCGAATACGCGCCGCACGGCGGCCATGGCCGCACCGGTGGCCAGCGACAGTCCGAACTTCTGATCCTCGTGGGCAGTGGCAATGAACTCGTGGGTGTGGGCCTCGACGCCGACGGTGACCCGCACGAGAACGTCCTGGACGACGCCGGCTGCACCGGCGATCTCGTCGAGGCGTTCGATCTCGGTCATCGAGTCGAGCACGACCTGGCCGATCCCGGCCTTGACGGCCACCGTCAGTTCGTCGACGGATTTATTGTTGCCGTGCAACGCGATTCGTTCGGGCGGGAAGTTGGCGTGTAGTGCGACGGCCAGCTCGCCGCCGCTGGCCACGTCGAGCGACAAGCCTTCTTCGTTGATCCAACGCGCCACCTCGGTGCACAGAAACGCCTTGGCGGCGTAGTGCACGTTGTCACCGCCGCCGAACGCGGCGGCGATCTCGCGGCAGCGCGAGCGGAAGTCGTCCTCGTCGATGACGAAGACGGGGGTGCCGAACTCGGCCGCGATGTCGGTGACGGGCACGCCGGCGATAGAGACCACGCCGTCGTCACCGCGAACGGTGTTGCGCGGCCACACGTTCGGGGCGAGCTTGACCACGTCGGCCGGGGACTGCGGCCGGGGCGGGGCGCCGCCGTGGTGGATCTCCTCGGCGTGCCGTGGGCCGGCGGGGTGAGCCATCACATCCGCTCCGGAGCAGTGACGCCGAGGATGCCAAGTCCGTTCGCGATGACCTGTCGGGCGGCGTTGCACAGCGCCAGCCGTGCGGCATGGAGGTCGTTCGGCGC
>JBKOYU010000389.1:0-5457 GCA_046725575.1 Actinomycetota bacterium
GCCCAAGCGTTGCTGCTGGCACTGCGTCGGTTTCTCCCGACGGTCGCCGATCCCGTCCTCCTACGGAGCCGCGAGCTCTACTCCGCTTCCGGCGCCGCCTGATGACCGCTCAACCCGCCACGCTTAATGGCGACTGGTCTGGTTTCCGGCCAGTCAACGGTGACGACGCTGCCGCGAATACGGCTGCGACCGATCTGATCAATATCCTCGATACCGTTGAAGTTCCCATCGTTGTCTTGCGACGCGACCTCGTGATCGCGGGCTTCAATAAGGCGGCGGCGGATGTGCTTCGGCTCTCGCCATCCGACATTGGTCGGGCGTCCCGCGATATCCCGGTGCTCGCTGGCTTGCCCCATCTGGAAGAGCAATGCAGCCAGGTCATCGCAAGCGGAGTGGAATCCCGGGCCGATTTTCGCGACGGGAACAGATGGTTCGTTATGGGGATAGCTCCCGTTAAAGAAGGCGATCGCCAGGTCACTGGCGCTGTGCTGACGTTCACTAACGTGACCGCTTTCCGCGCAAGCATCGATCAGGTTATCTACGAACGCGAATGCACCAAGGCGATCCTCAACACGGTTGCTGATCCTCTCGTCGTGCTGAGCGCTGACCAGCGAATCCAGTTGGGCAACCGTGCCTTCTACACAATGTTTTTTGAACTGGCCTCGTTACGTACACAGCTCAAAGAGATGGTTGCCGGCAGTCCTGCGTTCCAGCCCGTTGAGGTGGATCACGTGTTTCCGGGAGAGGGTCAGCGGACGCTGATTCTTGAAGCCCGTCCGTTGTCTTTGCCGGGCCATTCAGAGCGCAGGGTTCTGGTGACTTTCCAGGACATCACGGCGCGCAAACAGCCCGAAGCGGCCAACGATCTGAGTGCCATCGTGGAACGCAAAGAAGAGTTGCAGCGCATCGAGGCATTTCTCGCAGAGGCTCAACGCCTCAGCTTAACCGGCAGCTTCTCCTGGCGGGTAGCGGCAGACGAAATCACGTGGTCAGAAGAGCTCTATCGCATTTTCGAGTTTGACCAGGGGGTGCCCGTGACGCTCGAGCTGATCGGCACTCGAGTCCACCCGGAAGACATCCCGTTGCTGGATGACATGATCGAGAGGGCACGAGGCGCCGGCACCGACTTTGAGTATGAGGCCCGGCTGCAGATGCCCGACCAGTCGATCAAGTACCTGCACCTGGTTGCCCCCGGGACGCGAGACCAGGATGGCCGACTGGAGTACATCGGCGCCGTTCAGGACGTGACGCAGCGCCGATTCGCGGCAGAGGCGCTGAGCAAGGCCCGATCGGAGCTCGCCCACGTGGCCAGGGTCACGAGCCTCGGCGCCTTGACGGCTTCGATCGCGCACGAAGTCAATCAGCCGCTCTCCGGCATCATCACCAACGCCAGCACCTGCCTGCGGATGCTGGCTTCCGATCCACCAAACGTCGACGGCGCGCGCGAAACCGCGCGGCGCACGATTCGCGATGGCCGCCGTGCGTCTGATGTGATCCAACGATTGCGCGCGCTGTTCAGCAAGAAGAACGCGGCGGCCGAAGCGGTGGACCTGAACGAGGCTGCGCGGGAGGTGATTGCGCTGTCGTTGAGCGACCTTCAGAGAAACCGCGTGATATTGCGGCCGGAATTTGCCGACGACCTCCCCCCCGTTACTGGCGATCGTGTCCAGCTTCAGCAGGTCATCCTGAACCTGCTCGTGAACGCCTCGGACGCGATGAGCGGCGTCGACGATCGTCCGCGGCAGATGGTGATCAGAACCGAACGAGACGAAGGCGATCGTGTGCGCCTGACCGTACAGGATGCGGGGGTGGGCCTCGAGCCCGATGGCGTGGACAAGCTCTTTGAAGCGTTCTACACAACGAAGAGTGGCGGGATGGGGATCGGCCTATCTGTCAGTCGCTCGATTATCGAGAGCCATCAGGGCCGTCTCTGGGCAGCAGCGAATGATGGCCCGGGAGCCTCGTTCTCGTTTTCTATTCCTTGCGCACCCGAGGGTGTGACAGAAGCGGCACATCGCCCGAGGAATCCGTGACAGTCCCACGGTCACTCGTGTCGGTCGTTGATGACGACGAGTCCGTGCGGGAGTCGCTACCTGACCTGCTGAGGGTGTGTGGCTTCCCGGTACAGGCATTCTCCTCGGCCGAAGAGTTCCTGGCCTCGGAGGTCGTGGGCCAGACGAAGTGCCTGATCCTGGACATCGCGATGCCGGGCATGACCGGGCCTGCTCTCCAGCAGGAACTGAGGCGCCGAAGGCAAGAGATACCGGTGGAGTGCCTGTTCAAGCCGTTCGGCGAGGCGGCCCTGCTGGATGCGGTCAGCGCCGCGCTTCGTCCGCCGTATTGTCGGCCCGCCAGGGGGGCGACATGAGTTCACCGGGCGAAGCAGGTAGCGAATCACGAGCGCCAGCGATCTCGCGCGACACCCCTGTTGTGTTCGTTGTTGACGACGATGTATCAGTGCGGGAATCGCTGGAGTTGCTGATTCTCTCCGCCGGCCTGCAGCCCGAGACCTTCGCGTCAGCGGAGGACTTCCTCGGACGTTCGCGCATCGACGGCCCGAGCTGCCTGGTTCTCGACGTGTCACTTCCCAACCTCACTGGTCTCGATCTCCAGAAGCGCATCGTCGATCGGGCAGATATGCCGATCATCTTCATCACCGGTTATGGCGACGTGCCGACCACGGTCCAGGCGATGAAGGCTGGTGCAGTGGAGTTCTTGACCAAGCCATTCGACGATGACGTGCTGCTGAATGCCATCAGGCAAGCCATCGAGCGCAGCCGCACTTCACGTGCTCACGAGGCGGAATTGCGGGCACTTCGGGACTGTCACGCGTCTCTCACTCCGCGCGAACGGGAGATCATGGCACTGGTCGTCTCCGGCCTGTTGAACAAACAGATCGCAGCCGAACTCGGTATCAGCGAGATCACGGTGAAGGCCCACCGAGGCCGGGTGATGCGCAAGATGCACGTCGATTCTCTCGCAGACCTGGTGAGGGTCGCGGCAGCACTCGACGTCTCGCTCGTCGCGCACGCCTGATACCAAGGTATCGACCGACACCATCGTGCAATAGATCGCGTTCACGTACACGCGTATCTTTGATCTAGCTCGAGCAACGGGCATCCCGATTGCCCATCGAGACGAACCGAACTCGTAACGGCTGGTCCGACAATTGTTCTCATTCACGCGCGTTCGGAGACGCGTCAAGCTGGCGGCCGGTGTTTGACCGGCTCGTCGGCAACACGCTCGCGAAGATCGTCCAGAGTGATTCGCGGGTTTGGGTCGACTTCACGGGAATCCGCATTCTGGAAGTCGCCGGCTAAGCAGCAGCTCAGAAGTTCTGCACGGAACTCGGAACGGTGGCCGGGAAGGACTTGCCGGATACGGGCAAGACTTCTGGATATCTGCTTAGCACCTGACGAGATCGGCGTCACCAAAGCACTTAGTGGGGTCAACGGAACGGAGGAGGCTATGCCTTACATCAAGGTCGGCCAGGAGAATTCGGGCTCGATCGAGCTGTACTACGAAGACCACGGCTCGGGACGGCCGGTGGTGTTGATCCATGGCTACCCGCTCAGCGGCCGGGCCTGGGACAAGCAGGTCCCGGTGCTGCTGGACGCCGGGCACCGGGTGATCACCTACGACCGCCGCGGGTTCGGCCGCTCCAGCCAGCCGACGTCCGGCTACGACTACGACACCTTCGCCGCCGACCTCAACACGCTGCTGGACCACCTCGAGCTGCGCGACGCCGTGCTGGTCGGCCACTCGATGGGGACCGGGGAGGTCACCCGCTACCTGGGCCGCTACGGCTCGGCGCGGGTGGCCAAGGCCGTGCTCGTCTCCCCGATCCCGCCGTACCTGCCGCAGGCGCCCGACAACCCCGACGGGGTCCCCGCCAGCGTGTTCGACGGGTTCACCCAGGCCGCCCGGGCCGACACCCCGGCCTGGATGAAGGCCTTCCTGGACAACTTCTACAACCTCGATGTGCTCGGCGGCACCCTGGTCAGCGACCAGGCCTACCAGGCCAGCTGGAACCTCGCCGCCGGCGCCTCGGCCACCGCCGCGGTGGCCTGCATCCAGACCTGGACCACCGACTTCCGCGCCGACCTGCCCAACATCGACGTGCCCACCCTGGTCGTCCACGGCGACGCCGACCAGGTCCTGCCGCTGGACAAGACCGCCAAGCGCCTGCCCGGCCTGATCAAGGACCTGCAGCTCGTCGTCGTCGAAGGCGGCCCGCACGCCATCGCCTGGACCCACGCCGACCAGGTCAACACGGCCCTTCTCGACTTCCTGCGCCACTGAACCCCGCCGACTCCCGGCAACCACCACCAAAGGAGCCACCATGTCCAACCACCTCAGCGGTGACAACCTCAAGCCCCCCGGCGGCGACGCGCGCCTGGACTTCACCGACCTGTTCGTCTTCACCCCGTCAGAGGACCCTTCTAAGACGGTGCTGATCATGGACTCCAACCCGTTCATGCTCTCCACGCCCGTGACCGGGCCGGAATTCCACCCCGACGCGGTCTACCGGATCAACCTCGACACCGACGCCGACGCGCACGCCGACGTCGCGTTCAGCTTCACCTTCTCCCCGTTCGAGCACGGCACCCAGACCGGGACCGCCTGGTACGCCACCGGCCCCCAGGCCCGCCAGCCCGAGCCCGCCGGCCAGGTGCTCACCGCCTCCCTCCCGGTCGGCTTCGACGCCGCCGCCCGGCCGGTCCAGGCCGGCCCGGTCCGGCTGTTCGCCGGGGTCCGCAGCGACCCGTTCTTCGTCGACTTCGAGGGCACCGTGCACGGCTTCCAGTGGACCGGGCAGGACGCCTTCGCCGGCAAGAACATCCAGTCCATCGCGCTGGAGGTGCCCAACGACCTGCTCGGCGCCGGCCCGATGATCGGGGGCTGGGCCACGATCAGCCTGCACCGCGACGGCCTGCTGGTGCAGATGGACCGCGGCGGCCACCCGACGATCAACCCGTTCCTCAACCCCGACGGCGAGAAGGACCTCTACAACGCCCGGCAGCCCGCCGACGACGTGGCCAACTACCTCGGGCCCTGGTCGCAACTGTTGCAAGCCAACAGCGGCTACTCGCCGTCGCCACTGTTGCAAGACCGGGGCGGCTACGCCTCGCCGGAGCAGGCCAAGGCGGCCGCCATGCTGGTGCTGCCCGACATCCTGCGCTACGACCGCACCCAGCCGGCCCACTACCCCAACGGCCGCGTCCCCACCGACGACGTCTACAGCATCCGCTGGGCCTGGCTCAGCAACGGCAAGATCCCCCCGACCGGCCTCAAGCCCCACGACGATCTGCTGGCCAACTTCCCCTACCTCGGCCCGCCCAACCCCTACTAGATGATTGCTTCCGATTGGGTGGCTGGGGTCTCAGTGGTCGTAGGCGACCAGGGAGCGCTTGTCGGGTGCGTCGAGCTCCCAGTTCCACCAGATCGCCGCGGCCA
>JBKOYU010000763.1:0-4221 GCA_046725575.1 Actinomycetota bacterium
GGTAGGGACCGATCCGTTCGGAATCGCGTTCGAACGCCTCCTCGTCCCGGCCGTCGAGCATGTCGGCGAGCAGCCGGTCGTAGGTGACCCGGCTTCACAACGGGCCCAAGGTCGCCGAGTTGGCGGCCCGGCGACGGCGCCCGGAGCTGGCCGCGCTGCTCGATGACGTGCTGCAGAAGCTGGCCGACGAGGACGACCCCGTCGAGCAGCAGCGCCTCGCGCTGACGTTCTGGGATCACGTGGTCGACGGCACCGACTCCATCGCGTTCCGATTGATGTACAACACGCTTCGCGCCACCTATGAACCCGCGCTGGCCGCGCTGGCCACCGTGATGGCCGATGAGGTGGGTCGGCCTGCCGCCTACCGCGAACTCGCCGATGCAATCATCGCCGGCGATCCCGAGAGGGCGAGCAAAGCCGCGCAAGACCTACTCGAGCCCGCGACCACCGGACTGCTGACCGCGATCGACAACCTGGAGGAACAACAATGACCACCACGACCGAGCGCCCAACGCGAAAGGGATTCACGCTCGCCGATGCGGGTCGTGAATTCTGGAAACACCCGTCCCCGTGGATGATTGGCGCGATGTTCGTCGCCGCGGTGGCCGCGCGCATCTATGTCGGCGACTGGCAGATCACCGACGCGCTGGTGCCGCTGGTGATGCTCGCATTGTTTCCGTTCTTCGAGTGGATGATCCACGTGTTCATTCTGCATTGGCGCCCAAAGCATCTCGGCCAGCTCACCATCGATCCGCTGCTCGCCCGAGAACACCGGGCACACCACATGGACCCACGCAACATTCCGCTGATGTTCTTACCGTTCAAAGCGCTGCTGTGGGTGCTCTCACTCGCCCTTGCCGTTGCGCTGCTGGCATTTCCGCGCCTCGGCATGGGGCTCACATACTTGGTGTTCATCTCGGCGTTGGGTCTGGTTTACGAGTGGACCCATTACCTCATCCACAGCGATTACAAGCCCAAAACCCGTGTCTACCACGCTATCTGGCGCAACCACCGCAATCACCACTACAAGAACGAGCACTACTGGTTCACGGTCACGAGCTCGGGTACCGCCGACCGGGTGCTCGGCACCTACGCCGATCTTGCAAGCGTCGCAACGTCACCGACCGCGAAGAACCTGCACGCTGACGTAGCTTGAGCGTCGCTACTGAACGATGATCGGGTCACCGATGTTGACGGTGTTGTAATACCACTCGGCATTCTCGGGGCTGAGGTTGATGCAGCCGTGGCTGACGTTCGCGTTGCCCTGAGACGCGACCGACCATGGGGCGGAATGGACATAGACACCACCCCAGGTAACACGCACGGCGTCGGCGACGGTGAGCCTGTAACCCTCGGCGTCGTCGAGCGGAATGCCGATGGTCCGCGAATCCATCACCACGCTCGCTTGCTTCTCCAGCGCCGTGAACGATCCGGTCGGTGTCGGGTGCTTGGGCTTGCCCATCGACGCGGGCATCTCGCGCACCACCTGGTCATCGATGCTGACGGTGAAGGTATGCGCGCTGATGTCTGCGACACCCATTGTCGCGGCGCCCGTCTCAAATGTCGCCTTCGCGCCGCCAGCCGTCACGATGATGTTCGAGTGAGCGGGCCAGAATCCCTTCGGATTCCATTGCACGACACGGTCATTGAGCCAGGTGAACGAACCCGCAGGCGTGGCGGGCGAGGTGAAGATGATGGTGCGCTCCGCCGCAGCGCGGTTTGCAATCGACTGCGCGAACGTCACCGTCACCGGCATCGCAACCCCCACCTTCTGGCCGGGTGCCGGTTGGATACTTGCAACATCGGTCGGTGCGGTGACACCGGCGGAACTGGTGGTGACGGATCCCGCGGTCGCGAGCGCTGCAATGCCCACCACGACAAGCACATTCCGAACGGTTCTATGCACTGCTTTCCTTTGCAGATGGGCGGTCAGCACACTTTCATCGTAGTTGCTCACCACCGAATTCCCCGGTAACCGCAAGTCAGTGCGCGCCTGGGCATGTCGCGCTACCTCACGGTCGCGACCGCGCGGTTGATGACCAGCAACGTGTAACCCAGCGCGAGCGCACCGCCTGCGAGCACACAAATGTTCCCCACGACAGCGGCCGTCCCGATGGTGCCGGGATCGAGGAAGTAGTACGGCGCACGCCTGCCCACGTTGTTGAGCACAACCAGTGCCAGCGCGAGGTATGCGGCCGGATAGGCCAGCCAGGCCACCGGCTGCCACTAGCGGACCTGCGCCTGGTCTCGCCCTACGAGCAGCCAATCGGTGAGGGCCAGCACGGGCGCAACGACGTGCAGGAGCATGTTGGCGGGTGTATAGCCCATGCTGTGCCCGGTCAGGAACAGATTCCAGATGACGCCGGCGATCAGCACGTACAGCACCACCGCCCCCCGGAGACCGACCCTGGCATCCGAGCGGGGCCAGGCAAGGGTCCACAGGTAGTACGCCGCGGCGAGCACGTTCGCCTGATACGTGAAGGTGCTCAGCCGCCATAGCAGACCCGACCGAGTCGATGTCGCGACCGCGACCAGCGCGAGCACCACGGCCAGCACAATCGCCACTCGAAGCGTCACCCGCAGCACCCGCACCTCAGCGAGCGTATGCGTATCGGCGCGGTCGATCAGGCTGGCGGCAGCAGTGGCGGGGCGTCGGGCGGCGGTGGCGGTGCAGGCGCGGGCTCAGCGGCAGGCACCGGCGGCGGTGCAGGCGCGGGCGCAGCAGGAGGCGCTGGTGGCGGCGCCATCTCAGGTGCGGGTCGTACCTGGTCGTCCCTTCCGCCGTGCAGCCGGTCCCTGATCCGGCTGATGATTCCTGGGCGTTCGACGGGCGCAGGCGCGACGGGCGGGGCCTGCTGCTCGGGCGGCAACGGCGCACCCTCGGGCGGCGGCAGAGGCGCGGCCGCCCCGAGTGGGACGCCCCCGACGACTGGCGCGTTTGCGACCGCCACCGGCGCCTCGGGAATGCTGACCGGCGTCTCGCTGTACACGGGCGGCGGCGCAGCCTCGACGGGCGGGGCGTCTGGAGGAAGCGGCGGCAGCGCCTCGACAACCGGTGCCGGTGGGATCGCGACCGGCGACGGAAGGTGACTGACCGCGGCGGGCGTCTCCGGAGTCACCTTGGCGGCAGGCCGCGGGTCGGACGTGGCGGCATCCTTCTTGGGCGCCAGCTGCAGGCTGATCGCGATGGACGCCGAGACGGTGAACGTCAGGACTCCCGCGACGAGCAGGGCGAGCGGGCCGGTCTGTCCGAGCTGCCTACGGCGGTTCGCGACGGGGCGGCTCTCCTCAAAGGGGTGGGCATGGTCGGTGAACGAGACGTCGAGGTTCTGCGCGGACGCCAACGCCGCGCCGCGTGCGAGGGCGAGCTGGGCTTCGGCTGGCGCGAATACCGGCACGGACAGCGCATCTTCGAGGACCGGCATGAGCTCGTCGTCTCCGCCCGAACCAACCATGACCAGAGCCTCGGGTTGCCAGTCGGCGCGGGTGAACACGGTGCTCAGCCACCGAATCAGGTCTTCCTCGGTCACGATCCGGCGGTTGACCGAGGTCTGCACCGCGCCGTCGCGCAGATGCACGATCAGCGCGATCATTGTCTCGGGCTCGAGCACGCACACCGCGGTGGTGCCGTACCCGATGACCTCGGCGATCCCCCGAGCCAACGCCTCGGTGGCCTCCGGCAGCCGCACGGGCACGACGTTGTCGAAGCCGGAGTCGGTCAGGGACTTCAGCAGCAGCGAGGCCTCCGCGTTGGCGTCGTCGCTCCACGTGACACCGATTGAGTGCAGCCGGTGACCGCGAGCCGCGGCGATCGCTTCACTGCGCAGCACCGCAGCGGCCGCCTGTTGGCAGGTCTGCTCGGCGTTGCATCGGCCACGGAAGCCGACCTCGAATGCGTCGCGGTCCATGGTGGCGCCGTCGGCGTCCTGCCCTTCGACGAGGACGAGGCCGACGGCGGACGGCGTTACCGATAAGCCGAGTACGGCGTCCACTCACACCCCTTCGGACGTCCATCTATCCGGGTGACACTACCTGCACGTGGCGGTCACAGCTCACCGGGCGGCGGGCACCGCAGGAGACACGCCGATACGAAATGAGCTGTGCCGCAGGAAACTCCTGCCCATCCGGCGGCACTGTCTTTGCCAATGGATGGCTGGCGGTTACTTGCCCCGCGGAGTCGAGCTGCCGGAGATTACCGCGACCTCTGGATCGCCGACAGGG
>JBKOYU010001137.1:0-3232 GCA_046725575.1 Actinomycetota bacterium
GTCGCGGGTGATGAATCGGGCTTTCCACATGTTCCAGAAGCCGGTGAAGTTGTCCCGAAAGCTCATGGTGCTTTTGTCGTTCGGGTCGGCGTTGTAGCCGGCGGGCAGGTCCGCGACCCCGTTGAGTGGGCCGTTCCAATAGTCCTCGAGATCGGTGTCGATGTATTGGGCCCGATGGCCGGTCACCTTTTCGAATGCCGATGCCAGATCGGTGTAGGTGACATCGTCGATCGCGGTTTCGAGGTTCATGCCGTTGGCCAGGCGGGGATGGTCGAACAGCCAGCGAACGTAGTAACCGCAATCGTCCAGTGCCACGTGGGGGACGGCTCCATCGCCCAGGGGCACTCGCCAGGTGACAACACCGTCTTCGATGGTGGGCGTCATGGGCGTCCTGGGTGATACGGCCATTTCGATGTAGGGGCCTGTAGTGAAGATCGCCGCACCCATTCTGTCTCCGTTGGATTGGTTCTGAGACAGGATCCATTCGGCCATACGGCCCTTGCCGTCATAGTGACCCGTGCGGAACTTGGAGTCGTAGCCGGATTTCTTGAGTGCGTCGTCGAGGTTCCCGTAGACGAAGAACTTGATGCCCTCCTCGATAGCGATCTCGTAGCTGCGGATGGCCCAGTAGGTTTCGGTCTTTTCGCCGGTGTTGAACCCGTCGATGTTGACGAACGCACCCTCGCATCCGCGGAAGCCTTCCCGCAGGACGTCGTCGTCGGCGAACGAACCCTCGACGAGGGTGACGTTGCCAAGTTCGACGAGGGCCTTGGCTCGCCACGACGTGGTATCACGGGTGAGCACTTGAACGGAGTACTTACCGTCGGCGGCCAAATCACGCACGATCGGCATCCCCTGCGCGCCTGTACCGCCGATGACGAAGATGGTCGAAATGCTGTGTGAGGACATGGCTATTGACTCCGTAGGTCGGTACATCATGTTGCAAGACGTTGAGAAAAGTCTGACGTCCACCCCCGATCGTCACCAGGCGAAGAGCACCTTCCCGGCACCCTCGGTCCTGGTGGCGCGGACCAGAGCATCCTGGTACTGGTCAAGCCGGTAGGTGGCCGCGACGGGAGCCCGCAGGGTGCCGTCGGCGACCAGGGCCGCGAGCGGAGCATAGGCGGCAGCGATCTCGTCGCGGGGAGTCGTGTCCATCCAATGCTTCTGCCAGAAACCCCGGACGTGGAGATCACGGAAGATGATGTCGGCGGGTGCGACGACGACTGGGGCGCCGCTCATGCCGCCATAGCTGACGAGGGTGCCCCCGTGGGCGAGCCAAGGCACGAGTTCGGCGATCACATCTCCGGCGATCGGGTCGAGCAGCAGCGACAGCCGCTCATCTCCGAGCGCCTTCTGCACTTGCTCATCGAGGTCGGGCCCACTCACGACCACGGCATCGGCGCCAGATTCCAACAGCTCAGCCGCGGCCTCGGGCCGACGCACCACGTTGAGGGTGCGGATGCCTGCCCGCTTGGCGAGGGCGATGACGTAGCGGCCAACGGCCGAATTAGCGCCCGTCTGTCCGACCCACGCGCCCGGCGCGAGATCCACAAAACTACGGAGCAGAAGATCGGCAGTGATTGGGTTCACGCCAAGCATCGCCAACTGCAGGACGTCGGCCTCCGCATCGACCGGGATGGCATCGTCCTGGTCGATTGCCACCTGGTCTTGCCAGGTGCCGTGCTGCAGAGTGGGGAGGACGAGGACACGCTCGCCGATTCGGTCGTGATCGACGCCGGGACCCACAGCGCTGATTCGCCCGACGCCCTCGGTGCCGAGAGCGGCGGGCAGCGCGGGGCGGTGCCCATACCAACCTCTAATGAGGAGCAGGTCCGACGGGTTGATGGGGGCAGCCTCCAATGCAACGACCACCTGTCCGGTCGCGGGTTCGGGAGGGTCCGACTCGATCAGCTCGGGAGCGCTTGTGGGCTTCCCGAAGGCCTTTAGTTGCAATGTCTTCATCGTGACCTCCCGGTCGATGGTCGCGTGAGCAGGCTGTCGATGTTTGCACGGATTTGACGATAGCGTCTAGACGTATTAGTCTAGCATGGTCGCCCGGCCGGGCATGACCGGCGCCCGCATCATCACCACACTGATCGACAGCCTCCAGGCTCACGACAGGATTACGCTGTTGAAACCATGGTCCTGGAACGACTTTCCTGAACGGATCCCATACACCATGACGACATATTCGGGACTGATCGAATGTCAGTAAGCGCCGAGACTGTTCAATCCGGCGTCCGTGTTCTGACGATCGACAGAACCGCGAAACGCAACGCCTTCGACATCCGTATGTATGAGGAGCTGGCCGAGGGCGTTTCGAACGCCGATAGTGATCCGGATGTGCGCGTCACGGTGATCACCGGACGCGGTGGCGTCTTCACGAGCGGCAACGACTTGGCTGACTTCCGGGATTATCCCGACTCAGTGGCGGCGTTCGCGCTGCTGCGCACCCTCGTCGAGGCAGAAAAACCTATCGTCGCGGCAGTCGAGGGATTTGCGGTCGGCATCGGAGCGAGCATGCTCTTGCATTGCGACTTGGCCTTCGCGGGTCGTTCGACCGTATTCTCGCTGCCTTTCGTGAAGCTCGGCCTGAGCCCGGAAGGCGCGTCAACCTTGTTGCTACCGCGCATCGCCGGCATCAAGACGGCCACGGAGCTATTGATGCTTGGCGACAAGTTCGATGCCGAGCGAGCCGAAAAGGCCGGCCTGATAAACCATCTCGTCGACGATGGGCAGGCTTTGACCGCGGCACTGGAGGCGGCCGCGTCCTTGCTAGCGTTGCCTGACGAATCGGTACGGATCACCAAGCGCCTGCTGCGCCGGGATAAGTCCGACATTCTGCAAGTCATCGACGAGGAGTCCGAGCTGTTTCGGAAGCGGACTCATTCAGCGGAGGCCAAGGAAGCAATCGCACGCTTCCTGAAGTAGCCATCGTCACATGAGTGTGTACGCCCTGAACCTGTTCAATGTCGCGAACCGCGATGAGTACCGTGCGTACAGTCGCCGATCGGCCGCAGAGGTTGAGGCCCACGGTGGCAGAGTCGTCGCCCTGGGCAAGTTCCGCCGGCAAGTCACCGGAGACATTGCGCCGCGACAGGTCCTGATTCTCGTGGAGTGGGAGTCGGAGGCGGCGTTCGAAAGCTATCGCAACGATCCCGCCCTTGCGGATCTTCATCCACACCGGGAAAACGGGTCCTCAGAGTACATTTGGCATCTGTTCGACACC
>JBKOYU010000142.1:0-5794 GCA_046725575.1 Actinomycetota bacterium
CTCGATCCGGCCCGCCGCGCGGCGTTCGACGTGTTGCGTGCGGTCTCGGAGCGAGACGCCTACGCCAACCTCGCTCTGCCCGCGCTGCTGCGCGAACGCGGAATCACCGGCCGCGACGCGGCATTCGCGACCGAGCTGACCTATGGCAGCTGTCGCGCCCGCGGCCTGCTCGACGCCGTCATCGGCGCGGCCGCCGGTCGACCGCCGGAGAAGATCGACCCCGTGCTGCTGGACCTGCTGAGGCTGGGCACCTATCAACTGCTGCGTACGCGGGTGGAACAACACGCCGCGGTATCCACCACCGTTGAACAGGCGGGCATCGAATTCGATTCTGCGCGAGCTGGTTTCGTCAACGGCGTGCTGCGCACCATCGCCGGCCGCGATGAACAGTCATGGGTCGAAGAGCTCGCCCCGCCCGCCGACAGCGACCCGGTCGGGCACACCGCGTTCGTGCATGCCCATCCGCGCTGGGTCGCGCAGGCGTTCGCCGACGCCCTCGGCGCATCGGCGGGGCAACTGGATGCGCTGCTGGCCAGCGACGACGACCGCCCTTCGGTGCATCTCGCCGCACGGCCCGGCGTGCTGACCGCCGACGAGCTGGCCGGACAGGTCAACGGCACCGTCGGGCGCTACTCGCCGTACGCCGTCTACCTGCCCGGCGGCGACCCCGGCCGGCTCGAGCCGGTCCGTGCCGGTGCGGCGCTGGTGCAGGACGAGGGCAGCCAGCTGGTGGCGCGGGCGCTGACACTGGCCGAACTGGCCGGCCCCGACGCAGGCCGATGGCTCGACCTGTGCTCCGGCCCGGGCGGCAAGACGGCGCTGCTGGCCGCGCTGGGCAATGGCGCGCAGGTCACCGCGATCGAGCCCGCCGCCAAACGCGCCGAGATGGTCGAGCAGAACACCCGGGGCCTGCCCGTCGAGGTGCTGCGTGTCGACGGCCGCGACCCCGGTCTCGAACCGGGATTCGACCGGGTACTCGTCGACGCGCCGTGCACCGGGCTGGGTGCGCTGCGACGCAGGCCGGAAGCCCGCTGGCGGCGCCAACCCGGCGACGTGCCGGCCCTGGCCAAGCTGCAGCGCGAACTGCTCGCCTCGGCGATCCGGCTGACCCGCCCTGGCGGCGTGGTGCTGTATGCGACGTGTTCGCCGCACCTGGCCGAGACCGTCGGCATCGTCGCCGACGCACTGCGCCGCCACCCGGTGACGGCGCTCGACACCCGGCCGTTGTTCGACCCGGTCGACGATCTCGGTGACGGGCCCTACGTGCAGCTCTGGCCACACCGGCACGGCACCGATGCGATGTTCGCCGCGGCCCTGCAAGTAGGGTGAGCGCCATGGCAGGACCGCTCATCGCCCCGTCGATCCTGGCCGCTGACTTCGCGGAACTCGGTGACGAAGCCGCTGCGGTGATCGGTGCCGACTGGCTGCACGTCGACGTGATGGACAACCACTTCGTGCCCAACCTGACCATTGGGCTGCCGGTCGTCGAGGCCTTGCTGAAGAGAACCGACATCCCGATGGACTGCCATCTGATGATCGACAACCCCGACAAGTGGGCCCCGCCCTACGCCGAGGCCGGCGCGTACAACGTCACCTTCCACGCCGAGGCAACCGACAACCCGGTCGGGGTGGCCCGCGACATCCGCGCGGCAGGCGCCAAGGCTGGCCTGTCCGTCAAACCCGGCACGCCGATCGAGCCCTACCTCGAGATTCTGCCCGAGTTCGACACGATGCTGATCATGTCCGTGGAACCGGGTTTCGGCGGGCAGAAATTCATCCCGGAGGTGCTGGCGAAGGTCGGCATCGTGCGTCGGCTTGTCGACTCCGGCGAGCTGACGATCGTGATCGAGATCGACGGGGGCATCAACGAAGACACCATCGAAGAGGCGGCCATGGCCGGGGTGGACTGCTTTGTCGCGGGATCGGCGGTGTACAGCGCCGAGGATCCGGCCGCCGCGGTGGAATCGCTGCGCCGGCAGGCCGCCTCGGCGTCCAAGCATCTGCGGCTATGAACCTCGACGCCGCGATGCGGTTGGCCGTCGAGCAGGCCGACCGGGTCAAGGGCAACACGTATCCCAATCCGCCTGTGGGTGCGGTCATTCTGGACCGCGACGGTGAGATCGCAGGCGTCGGTGCAACGGAACCGCCCGGCGGCCCGCACGCCGAAGTCGTGGCGTTGCGTCGGGCGGGGCAGCGCGCGGTGGGTGGCACCGCGGTCGTGACGCTCGAGCCGTGCAACCACTACGGCAGGACCCCGCCGTGCGTGGATACCCTTGTCGCGTCCGGTGTTTCGCGCGTGGCCTACGCCGTCGCCGACCCCAATCCAGAAGCCGCGGGTGGGGCGTCGCGGCTCGGCGAATCCGGCATCGAGGTCGAAGCCGGGGTACTGGCCGACGCCGTCTCGGGCGGTCCGCTCCGGGAATGGCTGCACAAGCAGCGCACCGGGTTACCGCATATCACATGGAAATTCGCCACCAGCGTCGACGGCCGCAGCGCCGCCGCCGACGGCTCCAGCCAGTGGATCACCAGCGAGGCTGCGCGGGCCGACGTGCATCGCCGCCGCGCCGTAGCGGACGCGATCATCGTCGGCACCGGAACGGTGTTCGTCGACGACCCGATATTGACGGCGCGGTTGCCCGACGGCACGCTGGCCGAGCGTCAGCCGCTGCGCGTCGTCGTCGGGGAACGCGAAATATCCTCTGAAGCAAGAGTTCTCAATGACGATTCGCGCACGATGGTGATCCGCACCCGTGATCCGCACGAGGTGATCAAGGCGTTGTCGGATCGCACCGATGTGCTGCTGGAGGGAGGGCCGACGTTGGCCGGTGCGTTTCTGCGGGCCGGGGTGATCGACCGGATCCTTGCCTATGTCGCGCCAATCCTGTTGGGCGGGCCCGTCACCGCCGTCGACGACGTGGGTGTGTTGTCGATCGCCCACGCGCAGCGGTGGCGGTTCGACGGAATCGAGCCGATCGGGCCCGACGTGCTGCTCAGTCTGGTGCCGGCTTGACGAACTCGGGTGGCGTCAGCGCGCCGACCTGATAGAGCGCGTCGAGTTCGTCGCGCACACCCCAGTGTTCGCACAGTAGGCCGTCGCGGGAGCGGAAGAAGTGCGCGGTCTTCATCGCGAGGGCCGCCCCGTCGGCTGGATGCCCTGCGGAGACACTTCGTTGACGCCGTGCGCGGTGGCGCGGATCGCCACCATGTCGCCGTCGCAGATTACGTTGTGGACTTCGTAGCGGATCTGCGGCACCGACGTGACGAACGTCAGGATCGCGATGTAGCCGTCCGGTCCGGGCGGCAGGGGGACCGGCGAACCGTGATCGACGAAGTCATCGGTGACAAGGTCGCGGACCCTGTCCAGTTGCCCCGTATTCAGGGCGTCCATCAGTTCGGTGACAGGGTGTCTCGAGGTATGCACATCCCCTCGACGGGCGAGCGGCCCGTCGGGTTCAGTCGATCTCGAGCGGGCGGTGCTCGATCAAGTCGCGCACGCCGCCGACGCCGAGCCGCTCCCGGAAGGCTCGTACGGTGTAGCCGACCACCGTCGCATCCGTGCGTGCCCGCACCGTGGCCGAGCGCGGCAGGTGGAACAGCGGGCCGATCTCGCCGAAGTAGTCACCGCGGGTGGCGAGCTTCAGCAACTCCTCACCGCCACTGGCCAATTCGCGCACAATCTCGAGTTCACCCTGGGCCACCACGTAGATCAGATCGCCCATCGTGCCCTGTTCGAACAACACCTCGCCCGGCGATACCTGCACCGTATCGGGCGGCCGGTCCGTCGAAGCGAATTCCGGAACAAGCTCGACGACGCGATCGGCCAGCGGCAGAATCCGGCTGTCGTGCGTCGCGACGACCACCATCCGGTCACCGGAGGCGAGCTCGCGAATCAGCCGCAGCACCTCCTCGACCTGGATGAAGTCCAGGTGCGCGGTGGGCTCGTCGGCCAGCACAAGTGGCGGATCAAGCGCGATAGCCCGCGCGACGGCGACGCGTTGTTGCTGCCCGCCACTGAGATCACCGGGCCGGTGCGACATCCGGTCCTGCAGACCGACCCGAGACAGCAGCTGTTCGGCTTTCTTGAACGCCGCGCGGCGCGACGTGCCCGCGGCGAGCAACGGCACCATCACGTTCTCCAATGCGGTGAGGCTGGGCACGAGGTTGAACGCCTGGAACACGATGCCGACCGTCTCGCGACGGTATATCGACAATCCGCGGGCGTCGAGCGATGTGACGTCGACGTCGCCGAACTTGATTGCGCCGCCGCTCGGTTTGAGAATGCCGCCGAGGCAGGACAGCAATGTCGTCTTGCCGCAGCCGCTGGGGCCCAGCAGGATCACGAGTGAGCCGGCGCCCACATCGAGGTTTAGGCCGTCGATCGGCCGGACGGTATCTGCGCCGCTCGTGTACTCGACCACGAGGTCCTGAATGCTCAGATCGCCCACGGCTCAAGGACCTCCGAAGGCCAGCGCCGGATCGACGGACACGGCGCGATGCAGTCCTGTCGCACTCGCGATCAAGCCGATCACCACGGCGATCACGGGTAGTGCGATGAAGGCCTCCGCCGGCACGATGACCTGCATCGGGAACATTGGTCCGAGTAGCCGCGAAAGCCCGGCGCCGACAAGTGCAGCAAGCAGCGCCACGATGACCGACTGCATCGCGAGCCCAGCCGCAATATTGCGGGTAGGAACACCAATTGCCTTGAACACCGCGAAGTCCCGCAGGCGTTCGAGCGCGGACAGATAGATCACCGATCCGACGACCAACGCTGCGACCACCCACAGCAGAACCGCCACGATCGTGATCGAATTCACCGCCACCTTCAGGGGTCGGAGCAGATCGGCGATCGCGCCTGCTCTGTCGATGGCCCGATAGCCGTCGGGAATCTGCCCGAGGGTGCCGCGAATACCGATGGACGCCACGAGCGGTTGACCGCCGTACACCAGTTGTTGCGCGCCCTGTGTGGTGAGAAAGACATTGGGCAGGTTGGCCAGGGCGGTCGAATTCTCCACCAGGCCCACGATGCGCAGTCTGCGCGAAGCGATTTCGACGTCGTCGCCAATTTGGCGTCCGAGTGTGCTCGACACCGCGACCTCGTCGGGGGTCGATGGTGGCCGGCCCTCCGACACGGCGGGCATGCCGGGTCCGCGCTCCGGCGCTCCGAAGATGTCGACATTGCGCGTCGTATCACCCAGCGTCGCCGTGCCGCCTGCGTACGCGAGCGGAACCGCCGCGACGACTCCAGGGGTGGCTGCGATCCGCCGAAGGTCCACTGGCGCGAACGGAGTCGCCCCAACGAACGGGCCTGACGCGCCGGCCTTCACCAAGAACACGTCGACGCCGAGCGAATCGACGGTCTTGTCGGCCTCCACCCGGAACCCGTTCGCAAGCCCGGTGAGGGCGAGCGTCATCGCGAAGATGATGCTGGTCGAAAGGATCGCGATGACGAAGCGCCGTTTGCGCCATTGCATGTCGCGCAGAGCGGCAATCAGCATGTCCGCGAGATTACCGACGCCTTAACATTCGCGGGCCGAGTTGCGGTTATCACTTGTCCCTAGCGAACGCCCCAACCAGTGTGTTGCAGAACGCGGGCAGGTCGTCGGGCCTGCGGCTCGACACCAACGTGTTTGGCCCGCGCGAGCATTCGACGACCTCGTCGTCGACCCAGTTGGCGCCCGCGTTGCGGAGATCGGTCTTGACACTCGGCCACGACGTGATCGTGCGGCCGCGCACCACGTCGGCCTCGATCAGCGTCCACGGCCCGTGGCAGATCACCGCAACCGGCTTACCG
>JBKOYU010000395.1:0-13960 GCA_046725575.1 Actinomycetota bacterium
GGGCACGGTCGTGCACCATCGAAAAGCGTCGGCTATGTCGAATATTGGCGGTTGATCTCGCCGCTATCCGGGATGCGGCCGCCGTCGACCATTGTAACGACAGTGTGAGGCACCGCCGTGTTGAGCGGCAAATTTGACGCGCGGTTTGGCCGGCTACTTGGCAGTAGCGGTGACATCCACGTCGGCGGCCATCGCGGCACCGACGATGCCTGCCGTGTTCTGCAGCGCGGCGGCCACCACCGGCGTGCGGTTCTTCAGCAGCGGAATCCACTTGTCGGCCTTGCGGCTGATTCCGCCGCCCGCGATGAACAGGTCGGGCCAGATCGCATTCTCGATGGCCACCAGCACTTTGGTCACCTCTTCCGTCCAGCGCTCGTAGCTCCAGCCCTTCTTCTCCTTGATGGAGGATGCCGCGCGGTGTTCGGCCTCCTTGCCGCCGACCTCGAGGTGGCCGAACTCGGTGTTCGGCAGCAACACCCCATTGTGGATCACCGCCGAGCCGATGCCGGTGCCGAACGTCAGCAGCACGATGACGCCGGAGTTGTCTTTACCGGCACCGAACTTCTCCTCGGCCAGGCCCGCGGCGTCGGCGTCGTTGAGCACGGTCACCGACTGGCCGTCGAGCGCCGCGCCGAACACGTCGCGGACATTCACGCCGAGCCATCGCTTGTCGACGTTGGCCGCGGTGCGAACGATCCCGTCGGTCACCACGCCGGGGTAGGTGACACCGAGCTTGTCGGTCCACCCGAATTCCTTGACGACCGCGGCGACGGTCTTCGCGACGGCGTCCGGAGTGGCGGGTTGCGGGGTCTCGAGTTTGAAGCGCTCGCCGATCAGCTGCCCGGTGTCCAGGTCGACGATGCCGCCCTTGACGCCGCTTCCGCCGACGTCGATGCCGAATCCACGGCGTTGCGCGCCGCCGTTGGTGCTGGGGTCGGCGGCGGGTGAATCGGTGGCGGTCATGAGGGCTCCTCACAGAGGCCGGCAGGTGCGACGCGCCCCACACATTAGTAGCTCGGGAAATCTCACGCGTGGTCCCGTGGCACGCGGGGGCCCAGTCGCGCCAAACCGGTTAGCGATATCTGTGCTGCGATGGCACCGTGACGGAAAACGACACCGATCCCGTCCTGTTGCGCTCGGTCGCCGAGCGGCTCGCGACGGAGGCCGCCGCATTCGTCCGGCGCCGCCGCGTCGAGGTCTTCGGGGATCCCCAGCCGGACGCGCGGGCCGCGGTCCGGGCGAAGAGCACACCCACCGACCCCGTCACCGTCGTCGACACCGAAACCGAGCGGCTGCTGCGGGACCGGCTGGCCGTACTGCGGCCGGGCGAACACATCCTCGGCGAGGAGGAAGGGGGATCGACCGGGGGCCGCGAAGGATTGACGTGGGTGCTCGACCCGATCGACGGCACGGTCAACTTCGTCTACGGGATCGAGACGTACGCGGTGTCGGTAGGGGTTCAGCGCGACGGCGCCTCACTGGCCGGAGCCGTGGCGAACGTGCCCGCCGGGACGCTGTACTCCGCGGCGCTGGGGCACGGCGCCCGCGTGCAGCGGGACGGCGTCACGGCACCGCTGGTGTCCAGCGCGGCCGTCGACCTGTCAATGTCGTTGGTGGGCACCGGCTTTTCCTATGCGCCCGAGCAACGGGTACGGCAGGCCGAGATCCTCACCAGGCTGCTTCCCGCCGTGCGCGACGTGCGTCGGATGGGCTCGTGCGCGCTCGATCTGTGCATGGTGGCCGCCGGAGCGCTCGACGCCTACTACGAGGACGGCGTCCACGTCTGGGACTGGGCGGCCGGTGCGCTGATCGCCGCGGAGGCAGGCGCGAGCCTGCTGCTGCCGCCTGCCGACGCGGGAGCCGGACAGATCGTGGCGGCCGCGCCCGGCATCGCCGACGCGCTAACCGACGCGCTGCGCCGCTCGGGCGCGTTGTAGCCGCGAATACCCGTTCGCCCCAACGGAATACGCGGCTAGCAGCCGGCGGTGTGGATCTTTTTGAGCAGCGTCGGATCGGCCGCCTGGGTGGCGTCGGGTCGCAGGCTGGCCAGCACCGCGTCGATGTCGTCGCTGTGGGTCAATTCGCTGAACTCGGTGCCGATGGCCAGGTCGACGGTGTCGTCGCTGCGCTGGTCTTGGAACAGCTCGGTGCACGGCGCGACCAGCCACACCGCCGCGGCCGCGGCGCGCCCCGCCGGGCCGAAGCGGATCTGGCCCTGGCATTCCAGCCGGGCGTTGACGTACACGGTGTCGTTGGCCGCGGCCGGCTCAGCGAACCCCAGATCGCGCAGTTCGCCGGCCACCTCGGCGGCCTGGCCACCCTGGCCGCTGGCGTTGAGCACCTTGATCTTGGTGTCGGCGAGCTTGGCCGGGGTGACGTCGGTCATCTCGGCGCGGGTCACCTGCTCGCCGAGCTGGGGCGCCGGGGCCGACGGGTCGGCGGCGGGTGGCGGCGCGTTGCACACCGTGGCCTCGCGGACGTCGGGCGGTTGGCTCAGGGCCATCACCCAGACCATCAGCGTCACCACGGCGAGGGCGACGAACAACAGAATTCCCGGCAGGTAATTACGCCGACGGAAGGGCCGACCCCGCTTGTCGAACGCGGTGCCCTCTGTGAATTGCGCGACCACGACTGCACTCTAAGGCCAGCGACGCTGGGCCCTTCCGGTGGTGGGACCTCCACTGTGACGTAAATCACAGTGGAACGCGTGTCAATACGGGCACGAAACGTTTGGGGAATGCGTTCGACGCTGGTACAAAGCTCTGCTGCAACGTTTGACGGAGGGGACATGAGGATGGCTACCGATTACGACGCCCCACGGCGCACTGAGACCGATGACGTTTCCGAGGATTCGCTCGAGGAACTGAAGGCGCGGCGTAACGAGGCCCAGTCGGCGGTCGTTGACGTTGACGAGTCCGAGTCTGCCGAGTCTTTTGAACTGCCCGGCGCCGATCTGTCCGGCGAGGAGCTGTCTGTACGGGTGATCCCGAAGCAGGCCGACGAGTTCACGTGCTCGAGCTGCTTCCTGGTGCATCACCGCAGCCGGCTGGCCAGCGAGAAGAACGGCGTGATGATCTGCACCGACTGCGCGGCCTAACCGCGCAGCGCCGCCAGCACCCGGTCGGGGTGGCGGCAGCTCACCAGCCAGTACGGCGTCGGATCGTCGGGATCGTCAAGGACCAGAAGAACCATGGGGCCGACCCATGCGCGGTGCACGACGTAGGCGGCTGGATCGAGCTGGCGGCCCAGCGCGGCCGATTTGGCCGATTTGGGCACCTCGGCCGACCGCGCGATCACGCTGACCGGCAGGTGTGCCGCCCCGACCCACAGCTCGGTTTCGCCGGAACCGGCGACGACGCTGACCTCCGTCTTGCCGAACCACAGGAGGACGACGGCGGCGACGGGGAGCAGCACGGCAAACGGCACCCAAGCCGGCAGCGCGGGGACGCCCTGATTCACCTCTAGCGCGATTAGCCCGGCCAGCCCCAGACCGGGCGGCCACCACCACCAAGGCACCCGCAACCGTTCGCGGTAGCGCACGGATTGCGACGTGGCGCGCGTGTCGGACACGCGGCCAAGAGTAATCTCTGACGTCGTGTCCACTTCTCTGGCAGTCGTGCGCCTTGATCGCGATTTGCCGATGCCCAGCCGTGCTCATGACGGCGATGCGGGCATCGACCTTTACAGCGCGCTCGACGTCGAGCTGGCGCCCGGTCAGCGGGCGCTGGTGCCGACCGGTGTCGCCGTCGCCATTCCCCACGGCATGGTCGGGCTGGTGCATCCCCGCTCGGGTTTGGCTGCGCGCGTGGGACTTTCGATCGTCAACAGCCCGGGCACGATCGACGCCGGTTACCGCGGTGAGATCAAGGTAGCCCTGATCAACCTCGACCCGGAGACGCCGATCGTCGTGCATCGCGGCGACCGGATCGCCCAGCTGCTGGTGCAACGGGTCGAGCTGCCCGAGCTGGTTGAGGTGACGTCGTTCGACGAGGCCGGTTTGGCCGACACATCCCGTGGCGACGGTGGCCACGGTTCCTCCGGCGGACATGCGAGTTTGTGATGGCATTCGGAAAACACAAAGACAGCGCTGACGTGACGGCCGGCAACGATGTCGATGATGTCGATGATGTCGACGAACTCGAGGGCCCCTTCGACATCGACGACTTCGACGACCCGGCGACGGCGGGGGAGGGTCGGCTGGACCTCGGCTCGGTGCTGATTCCGATGCCCGAGGCAGGCCAGGTGCAGGTCGAGCTCACCGAGATGGGCGTACCGAGCGCCGTCTGGGTGGTGACGCCTAACGGCCGCTTCACGATCGCCGCCTACGCCGCGCCCAAGACCACGGGCCTGTGGCGGGAGGTCGCAGCGGAACTGGCCGACTCGTTGCGCAAGGACGTGCCCGAGGTCAGCATCGAGGACGGGCCGTGGGGTCGCGAGGTGGTCGGCGTCTCGAAGGCAGAGCAGGGTCAGTCGCCCGGCGTGGTCCGGTTCATCGGCGTCGACGGTTATCGCTGGATGATCCGGTGCGTGGTCAACGGCCCGCAGGACAAGATCGCGGCGTTGGCCGCCGAAGCGCGGAATGCGTTGACGGACACCGTTGTTCGGCGCGGAGAGACGCCGATGCCGGTCCGCACCCCGCTACAGGTGCAACTGCCCGAGCCGATGGCGGCGCAGCTGCGCGCGGCGGCCGAACAGGCCGCCCAGCAGCAGGCTCAGGAGGCCCAGCAGGCCCAGCAGACGCCACCGCCCCAGCCTGTTGCTCGCCGGAGCGAGCTGGGATCGGCGATGCAGCAGCTGCGGACCATCACGGGCGGCTAGATCGGCGGTTAGTGCACGAAAATCGGCGCTGAGCGCCGGAAATCGTGCACAATTCGCTAGGCGTCGGCCAGCGCGGCCAGGCAGGCGGCGCCCAGCGCCGCCGGGTTCGCGCCCATCTCGTCGAGGGTGACGGTTCGCAGTGCCGCGCGCGGTGCGGCTGCCACCCATTCGAAGCCGACTTCGACCGGATGCACCGGATCGTCGGTGGCGGCCGCCACCCCCATCGGGACGGCCAGACTCTCCAGCTGACCGCACGTCGGCGCGACATAACGGGCGGCCTCGTCCATCGCGTCGGGCAGCGCAGGCCACTGCCCGACCCAGGACCGGGTCAGCTCGTCCGCCAGCCAGGGCGGGCTGGACGCCCGCATCTGCGCGGTGGCCGACGCCAGGCCGTCGCGGCGCAGCATCTCCGCCGAGTGCCGCGCGGCCAGCGCTGCCGGTGCGGTGTCCGGTTCGCCCGTCCACGCCGGCAGGGCGGCGAGTACGGCGACGGCGTGCCCGGGATTGGCCAGCGCCCACGCGGCTGCCACCGCGGCGCCGATGGACACCCCGCCGACCGCGATCGGCTCGGCCCGTGCCGCGTTGTCGAGCTCATCGCGATAGCCGTCGATGAGCCGGTCCGGTTGCGGGGCCGGCGTCACCACGACCGCGCCGAGCTCGTGCAGGGCCGCGGAAAACGCCCGGTAGACGTAGTCGTCGTCCGATCCGGTACCGGGCAGCAGAACCGTGGTGACACCGCGCAGATTGACTGCCATCACATGATCCTGCCTCGTGTTTCGACTCGTCGGCGTGGCGCCCCGGCCCCGCGTGGCATATCGGAACCAAGAGGTCTACCGTGGCGTTGGATTGGGTAGATCCATGGTGGATCTGCAGAAGTCAGGAGAGGCCATGGCAACGGCCGAAGGGTATCTGCGCCGGCTCACCCGCCGGTTGACGGAAGACCCGGAGCAACTTGACGTAGAAGAGCTCAGTGACGAAGCCGCAAGCACCGGCGCCCAGAAGGCAATCGACTGTCACCGCGGCCAGGAAGTCACGATGGTCGGCACCCTGCGCAGCGTTGAATGCAACGGCAAGGGCTGCTCGGGTGGCGTCAAGGCCGAACTGTTCGACGGCACCGACTCGGTGATGCTGGTCTGGCTCGGCCAGCGCCGCATCCCGGGCATCGAGTCCGGGCGCACGCTGCGGGTGCACGGCCGCATCGGCATGCTCGACAACGGCGCCAAGGCGATGTACAACCCGCACTACGAGATTCAAAAGTGAGCGACCCCGGACCTGAACCGGGGAAGCACCACAAGGCCAATGCGGTCCTCGAGCAGATGGGCGGCATCAGGGGCCTGATCTACTCGTCGCTACCCGTCGTGGTATTCGTTCCGATTTCCACGGCCTTCGGCTTGCTGCCCGCAATCATCGCGGCACTGGGCGTCGCGGCGGTGATTCTGGTGTGGCGCCTGGCCCGCCGCGAGTCCACCCAGCCCGCGATCTCCGGCTTCATCGGCGTGGGCATCAGCGCACTGATCGCCTACATCGTCGGCGCGTCGAAGGGCTACTTCCTGCTCGGCATCTGGATGTCGTTGTTCTGGGCCGTCGTTTTCGGGCTGTCGATGCTCATTCGTCGCCCCGCCGTCGGCTACATCTGGGGCTGGGTCAACTCCCACGACCGTGACTGGCGCGGAGTGCGCAAGGCCGTGGTGGCGTTCGACCTCGCGACATTCGTGTGGGTGCTGGTGTTCACCTCGCGCTTCGTCGTGCAGCAACACCTCTACGACTCCGACCAGACCGGTTGGCTGGGCGTTGCCCGCATCGCGATGGGTTGGCCGCTGACCGCGGTGGCGGCGCTCGTGACGTATCTGGCCATTCGGGCCGCCCAGCGTGCGCTGCACGCGCAGCACGCCGAGGCCACCGGGACGACCGCCGAGGAACACGGGGGCGTAACCCAACCCGATGCCCACTGAGACCGACACCGATCGGCCGCTGATCGCGGTCGCGGTGCTGGCCTCGTTCGTGGCGTTCCTCGACGGGTCGGTGGTCAACCTGGCGCTGCCCGCGATCGGCCGGGAGTTCGGCGGCGGCCTTGCCCTGCAGCAGTGGGTCGTCGACGGCTATCTGCTCACACTTGGGGCGCTGATCCTCGTCGCAGGAGCGATATCCGATCAGTTCGGCAGGCTGTCCGTGCTGCGGATGGGTGTCGTGGTATTCGGGCTGGCGTCGGTGCTGTGCGCGCTGGCGCCCAGCGGCTGGATACTGGTGGCCGCCCGCTGCCTACAGGGCGTCGGCGCGGCGTTTCTGGTGCCCAGCTCGCTGGCGATGATCAACTCCCACTTCTCGGGCGCCGCGCAGGCCCGTGCGATCGGCACGTGGACGGCGTGGACGGGCACGGCGTTCGTGATCGGCCCGCTGCTCGGCGGTCTATTGGTCGACGCGGTGGGCTGGCGGTGGATCTTCGGGGTCAACATCCTGCCGTTGGCAGTCACGCTGTACCTGACGGCCAAGCTGTCTCCAGGCGAGTTCGAGGGCGACCGATCCGCCCGCATCGACGGAGTCGGCGCCGTGCTGAACGCCGTCGGCCTGACCGGCGCGGTGTACGCGCTCATCGAAGGGCAACGGCTGGGGTTCTCGAACGCCGCCGTGGTCGTCAGCCTGGTAATCGGGCTGGCGTGTCTGATCGCGTTCCCGTGGTGGGAGCGCCGCACCCCGCACCCGATGATGCCGCCGCACATCTTCGCCGTCCGCAATTTCGCGGTGGGCAACCTCGCCACGGTGTTCCTCTATGCGGCCGTCTCGCTGGGCACGTTGATCGTCGCGCTGTTCCTGCAGGAGTCCGCGGGACTGTCGGCCACCGAGGCGGGGCTGGCCACGCTTCCGGTGCCTGTGCTGTCGTTCTTCTTGGCCCGCCGGTTCGGCACGCTGGCGGGCGTGCACGGGCCGCGCCTGTTCATGGCTGTCGGTCCGGTGATCGCCGCGGCCGGCTACGTGTGGATGACGATGGCGCGCGAGCCGTTCAACTTCTGGACCCAGATGCTGCCGGGCCTGGTGGTGTTCGGGCTCGGGCTGTCGATCACGGTTTCACCGCTGACGGCGGCGATCCTCGCCGCGGTCGATCCGGCGCAGAGCGGCATCGGCTCGGCGATCAACAACGCCGTGTCCCGGATCGCGGGACTCATCGCGATCGCCTTCACGGGCGTGATCATTGGTGGCGCAGTCGATTTCGCGGGGTTCAGGCAGGGCGCGCTGGTGACGGCGGGCCTGTTTGCGATCGCCGGAGTCATCTCGGCCATCGGGATTCGCAACGAGCAATGCGATTTCGATCGCGTCACACCCGCGGACGCGGCGTGCTGCCACGACCGCGCAACGCCACCGCCGGCCTACTCCGAGCGCTGACGGCTCAGCGCGACTGCGGATGCAGCAACAGCTCCTGCAGCTTGTCCTCGACCTCGGTAGTGGCCACGAACAACAGCTCGTCGCCGCCCTCGAGCGGCTCGTCGGCCTCCGGCACGATCACCCTTGGCCCGCGCAGAATCGTCACCAGTGTGGCGTCGCGGGGCAGTTCCAGCCGCTTGACCGGCTTTCCGCCCCACGGCGTGTCGTCGGGCAGCGTGATCTCGACGAGGTTGGCCTGGCCCCTGCGGAACTCAATCAGCCGCACCAGATCACCGATGGCGACGGCCTCCTCGACGAGCGACGCCAGCATGCGCGGCGTGGACACCGCGACGTCGACACCCCAGTTCTCGTCGAACAGCCACTCGTTGCGCGGATCGTTGACGCGGGCCACCACGCGCGGCACCGCAAACTCGGTCTTGGCCAGCAGACTGACGACCACGTTGACCTTGTCGTCGCCGGTCGCGGCGATCACGACGTCGAACTCCTCGAGCTTCACCGACTCCAGCAGGCTCAGCTCGCACGCGTCGCCGAGGCGCCAGTGCGCCGCAGGGACCGCGTCGACGTCGATGTGGTCGGGGTTGCGCTCGAGCAGCGTGACGTCGTGCGTCTCGACGAGCTCGCGCGCGATGGACCGGCCGACGGCCCCTGCCCCCGCAATGGCGACCTTCATTTGCGCCGCTCCTCCATGTCGTCGCTGGCGCGCTTCATGCGCTCTCCAGGTCCTCACTCGGCGGCAGCGCCGCAATGGCCAGTGCTTCGGCGATATGCCCGGCGATCGCCGCCATGTAGACCTGATCGCCCGCCTGGATGACGGTCTTCGGGTCGGGCAGCAGGCCCGCACCGAATCGGATCATGAACGCCACGCGGCCGCCGGTGGCCGCCTCCAGGTCGGTGATCCGGTGGCCCGCCCAGTCCTCGTGCAGCGCCAGCTCGGTGACGCCGACGTTGCCGGTCGGGTCGCGCCACTTGGTGGTCTCGGTCTCACGGGTCAGCACGTTGAGCAGCCGGTCGGTCGTCCACGGCACGGTGGCCACCGTCGGGATGCCGAGGCGTTCGTATACCGCCGCGCGCTTGGCGTCGTAGATGCGGGCCACGACGCGCTCCACACCGAACGTCTCGCGGGCCACCCGCGCCGAGATGATGTTGGAGTTGTCGCCCGACGACACCGCGGCGAAGGCCCCGGCCTCCTCGATGCCTGCGCGCAGCAGGACGTCGCGGTCGAAGCCCATGCCCAGCACGCGCTCACCCGAAAACTCGGGGGACAGCCGGTGAAATGCCGTGCTGTCGCGATCGATGACGGCCACATCGTGACCGATTCGGGCCAGGCTGTCCGATAGCGATGCGCCTACCCGGCCGCATCCCATGACTACTACACGCACCTGACGGTCCTTTCCGGCCTATCTGTGGAGAACCTGCGCACACGGAACGCTACAGCCATTCGCCCGTGGGCTTACTCTTGGCTCTCGTGTCCAAGCTTTCGACCGCCGCACGCCGGCTGGTTCTGGGACGGCCGTTCCGCAGCGACAGGCTCGCTCACACGCTCCTCCCCAAGCGGATCGCCCTACCGGTGTTCGCATCCGACGCGCTCTCGTCGGTCGCCTATGCGCCCGAGGAAATCTTCCTGGTGCTGTCGGTCGCGGGCCTGGCCGCCTACTCGATGGCGCCCTGGATCGGGCTGGCCGTCTCTGTGGTCATGCTGGTCGTGATCGCCAGCTACCGGCAGAACGTGCACGCCTATCCGTCGGGCGGTGGCGACTACGAGGTGGTCACCACCAACCTGGGCCACACCGCTGGTCTGACCGTGGCCAGCGCGCTGCTGGTGGACTACGTTCTCACCGTCGCGGTGTCGATGTCCTCGGCGATGTCGAACATCGGATCCGCGGTGCCGTTCATTGCGCAGCACAAGGTTTTGTTCGCGGTCGTGGCCATAATCTTGTTGGCTTCCATAAATCTGCGTGGCATCCGCGAGTCGGGCACCGCGTTCGCGATCCCGACGTACGCGTTCATGCTCGGCATGTACGTCATGCTGGCCTGGGGGTTTTTTCAGATCTATGTTCTCGGCACACCGCTTCGGGCGGAGTCGGCCGGCTTCGAGCTGCACTCCGAACACGGCGACGTGCTGGGGTTCGCACTGGTGTTCCTCATCGCGCGGGCGTTCTCGTCCGGTAGTGCGGCGCTGACCGGTGTCGAGGCCATCAGCAATGGCGTGCCCGCGTTTCGAAAACCGAAGTCACGCAACGCGGCAACGACGCTGGCCCTCTTGGGTGCCATTGCGATCTCGCTCTTCATGGGCATGATCATGTTGGCCAGGGCGACCGGCGCCCAGGTTGCCGAACGGCCCCACGAGCAGTTGATCGGCGCACCGCCGGATTACCACCAGAAGACCCTCATCGCGCAATTGGCCGATGCCGTCTTCCACGACTTTCCGATCGGCTTGTTCCTCATCACCGGGGTCACCGCCCTCATCCTGGTGTTGGCGGCCAACACCGCGTTCAACGGCTTCCCGGTGCTGGGATCTATTCTGGCCCAGGACCGTTTCCTGCCCCGCCAGCTGCACACGCGCGGCGACCGGCTGGCGTTCTCCAACGGCATTCTGTTCCTGGCGTTCGCCGCGATCGCGTTCGTGGTCGCGTTCCGGGCCGAGGTGACGGCACTGATCCAGCTCTACATCGTCGGGGTGTTCGTGTCGTTCACGCTCAGTCAGATCGGCATGGTCAGACATTGGACGCGGCTGCTACGCACTGAAACCGACTCTGCCGTACGGCGCCACATGATGCGGTCGCGGGTGATCAACACCGTTGGCTTCGTCTGTACCGGCACGGTGCTGATCATCGTGGTGATCACCAAGTTCCTTGCCGGGGCGTGGATTGCGATCCTTGCGATGGGTGGGCTGTTCGTGATCATGAAGATGATTCACAGGCACTACGACACCGTCGCGAACGAGCTCGAGCAGCGAGCCGAGGAACAGGGCGACGACATGGTGTTGCCGAGCAGGAACCACGCCGTCGTGCTGGTGTCCAAGCTGCATATGCCGACGAAGCGGGCGCTGGCCTACGCCCGGGCCACCCGGCCCGACGTGCTCGAGGCGATCACGGTCAGCGTCGACGACGCCGAGACACGCGAGCTGGTGCACAAATGGGAGGACAGCGATATCAGTGTCCCGCTCAAGGTGATTGCCTCGCCGTATCGCGAGATCACCCGCCCGGTGCTCGACTACGTCAAGCGGGTCAGCAAGGAGTCGCCGCGCACAGTCGTCACCGTGTTCATCCCGGAATATGTCGTCGGGCACTGGTGGGAGCAGGTACTGCACAACCAGAGCGCGCTGCGGCTCAAGGGCAGGCTGCTGTTCGAGCCGAACGTGATGGTGACATCGGTTCCGTGGCAACTGAGTTCGTCCGAGCGACTCAAGACTCTGGAGCAGCATGCGGCTCCGGGTGACGCGCGCAGGGGCTTCCTGGATTGAGCGATCAGGTCGACGAGCGGCCGCCCTGGCCGGCGGAGCTGACGCTGACCACCGGGCCACCGGCCAACGGGGGCAGCTGCGTTGCGCGCCACGAGGGCCGGGTCGTGTTCGTGCGGTACGCGTTGCCGGGAGAGACGGTGAAGGTCCGCGTGATCGGCGACCACGGATCCTATTGGCACGCAGACGTTGTCGAGGTGATCGACCCATCGGACGACCGCATCGACTCGCTGTGCCCGATCGCGGGGGTGGATGGCGCCGGTTGCTGCGATCTGGCGTTCGCCGAACCCGACGCCACCCGCCGGCTCAAGGGTGCGGTCGTCGCCAATCAATTGGCCCGGCTGGGCGGCTACCAGTGGCGCGACGAGGACTCCGCCGTCGCCGAGCCGGTCGGAGACGGCGCCGCCACCGAGTGGCGGACCAGGGTGCGGCTCGACACGTCGGCGGAGGGCCGGGCGGGCTTTCACCGCTATCACAGCTCTGAGCTCGTCACCGAGCTGAACTGCGCACAGCTTCCCGCCGGCATGCTCGACGGGCTGAACGAGTGCGTGTGGCCGCCGGGCGCGCAGCTGCACGTGGCTGTCGACGACGACGGCGACCGGCACGTCGTCCAGTCGGGGCCACGCACCGGACGCAAGACGACGACCCTGGTGGCCGAGGGCCGCTACGAGGCGGTGCAGCGGGTCGGGGAGCGGATCTGGCGGGTGCCGGTGACCGCGTTCTGGCAGGCGCACCGCGATGCGGCGCGGATCTACAGCGAGCTGGTGGCCGGCTGGGCGCAGCTCGACCCCGGCATGACAGCGTGGGATTTGTACGGCGGGGCAGGGGTTTTCGCCGCGGTGCTGGCCGAGGGGGTGGGGGAGCGCGGCAAAGTCGTCACCGTGGACACGTCACGTGGCGCGTCGCGGTCGGCGCGCGCGGCGCTGGCCGACCTCGGCTGGGTGTCGGTGGTGACCGACTCGGTGCGACGGGCGCTGGCGGCGCAGACCGAGCGGGCCGACGTCGCGGTGCTTGACCCGCCGCGGTCCGGGGCCGGCCGCGAGGTGATCGACCTGCTGGCCGCGGCCGAGGTGCCCAGGGTGATCCACATCGGCTGCGAGGCCGCATCTTTCGCCCGCGATGTCGGGCTCTACCTCGGGCATGGGTACGCCGTCGAGGATCTGCGGGTGTTCGACTCGTTCCCGCTGACGCATCACGTCGAGTGCGTGGCGGTGCTGACCCACTAGCGGGTGCCCCAGTTGTATTGCTGCTTAAGCGTTTTCAGGTAACCAGGGTCTCGGCGAGGTACACGCCCGGCAACGATCGGACGTGGGTGTTGAGTATGTCCAGCAGATGCGCATCGTCCTCACACACCACCTCGACCACGATGTCGAACCGGCCGGCCGTCAGCACGACATAGTCGATGGCGTCGATTTGCGTGAGCCTTTCGGCGACCGCGATGCTATCGCCCGAGCAGCAGATTCCGATCATCGCCTCGCGGCCGAAGCCGAGCTCTGTCGGGTCGGTGACGGCCACGATCTGCGCCACCCCGGCGCTCATCAGCCTTTGCACCCGCTGCCGCACCGCGCCTTCGGAGATGCCGACCGACTCGGCGATAGCGCAGTAGGACCGGCGCCCGTCTTGCTCCAGTGCGTTGATGATGGCCTTGGAGACGTGGTCCAGCGGTGGCTTTGGAGCCGAAACACCGATGTCAGCCATGGCCTCGATGGTGCACCGCAGCTCACCGGTGCGTGGCCATTCGATTTGCTCGTGTCGCTAACGGCCGCCGAAGTACTGCTGCAGGCGGCGGTGCCGGTGTCCGAACAGTGCACGCAATCCCGCTGCGACGATCGGTGTGGCCGGGCGCAGTGGCGCGCGGAGTTGAAATGTGATGCGGTCGCGAACAATGGCTTTGGAGTCACCATCGGGCGTAACGCTGCGTTGATGGCGCCATTGGCGCATGCTCATCATCGTGGATTGCTCGTCGAAGCCGCGTCCTGGATCCAGTTCGGCGATGCGGAGTAGGACGTAATCGAACGGCAGAACACCGAACAACCGCATCCAGGCGCGCCCGTTCGGGACACCGATCGGCACGTTGTCGACGGTCAGCGATTCGGCCGCGCGGGGCATCGACATGGTCATCCACGGCCGCAGTTCGTCGTTGATACCTACGGGACGTGGTCGATGCAGATGGATGGCTCGACAGTGACGGCTGTTCGGGTCACCGGCGACATGTCCTTCTGACCGACTGGCGACGGATGCCGGGCAGTTCCGCGGCTGCCCGGCATTCGCGCATGGTCACTCGGCGCGCGAGAACCAGCGGGC
>JBKOYU010001087.1:0-2643 GCA_046725575.1 Actinomycetota bacterium
GGAGCGGAGTTCGTCGGCGGGGACGATCTCGTTGACCAGTCCCCAGTCGAGGGCTTCTGCGGCGGTGATCGGGGTGTTGCGCAGGTAAGCTGCCGCCGCGCGGCGCGGGCCGATCAGCCGTGGCAGGTGCCAAGTTCCGCCGCCGTCGCCGGACAGCCCGATGCGGGCGAACGCGGTGACAAATTCGGTGTCGTCGGCGGCCACCACAAGGTCGGCGGCGTAGACGTAGCCCAGGCCACCGCCGGCGACGGCGCCGTGCGCGGCGGTGACGATGGGCGCGTCGATGCGGCTGAGGATCTCGAAGGCCTGGTGAAACGGTGTCGTCATGGTGGTGAATAGGTCGCCGAAGCGGTCTTTGCGGCCGTCGAGGAAGTAGCTGATGTCGCCACCCACGGTCAGCGCGGGCCCATTGCCGCAGATCAGGACCGCGCGGATGCTGCGGTCGGCGGCGATGCGTCGCGCCACCTCCAGGGTTTCCTGACCCATGCGCATGTCGATGGCGTTGCGCGCCTCGGGACGATTCAGGCACATCGTCGCCACGCCCAGTTCGACCAGGTAGTCGATCCTTTGCAGCGTGCTGGGCCCGTCGAGGGCGGCGTGCCACGCCGCGGTGTCGGTGAGTTGGGACAACGTTTCGATGCGCCCGTCGGGAGCGAACCCGATTAGGTGGATGAACGCGGCCTCCAGCGTGTTGCCGGTCCGGCGGGCCGTGCCGCGATAGGTGCCGACCACCATGAGGCGGCCGTCCCCGAGCACCTGGAAGTCCGAGGGGACCGCGCGGGCCTTGAAGTGCTCCCCGATACGCCACCAGAGATTGGTGCGCATCGCCTCCGGGCCGATGTGCCGGCCACCCATGTTGAGCGGCAGGCCCTCGGCGGCGTGGCCGATGAAGTCGGGGTGCAGCAGCTCGGCGAGAGCTTCACGGTCCCCGGCGGCCAACGCGTCGTAAAGACGCTGGGCCGCCGCAGTTTTCGCATCTCGAGAGATGTCAACCGACATAGCGCACAATCGATTCGATGACAGCGGCGGGCGTTGATGCACCCTCGATCTCGATGGTGGTGACCAGAGTGGCCTGCACGGCTTCGCTCAGCCGGGCGATGTGCTCGATGCGTGAATGCGCACGAAGCTTGGCGCCGACGGCAACGGGCGTGATGAATCGAACCTTGTTGAAGCCGTAGTTGATCGCTATCGCGACGTTGTCGACGGTGTAGAGCTGGTGCATGAACCGTGGCAGCAGCGACAAGGTGAGCAGCCCGTGGGCGATGGTTCCACCGAAGGGGCCATCTGCGGCGCGGGTCGGGTCGACGTGGATCCACTGGTGGTCGTCGGTGGCGGCGGCGAACTGATCGACCCGATCCTGATCGACCTCCAACCAATCAGTGGGGCCGAGTTCGAGCCCGGTAGCGGATTCGAATTCGTCGAGTCCGGAGAAGATATGCACCGGTGGTGTGTCCTTTCCTGCGCCATCGGGCCTGCGCGGAACTTTCAAACCCTCGTTCAAACCCTAATCGTGGCACTTCGCAGTGTTTCCAATCACGAAGTTAACACAGTTTTCTAGTTTCTGTTAAATTCTGTGATGGCGGTGTCAGCAGAAGGAGGGGCGGCCAGCATGTCGCAGGTCCCACAGTCGGCCGGTGTTACCCCTGATCTGGAGGATATCGCCGGCCACGTCTTCCGTGTGCCGCTACCACTTCCGCTGCCCGACCTGAAGGTCGTCAACGCCTATATCGTCACCGGTCCGGACGGGGTGACATTGATCGACCCGGGCTGGGCGTACGAGCCCTCCGAAGTGGCGCTGCGTTCCGCGCTGGCTGCCCTGGGCGCCGCTCCCCCGGATGTGCGGCGCATCCTGGCCACCCACCAGCACTGGGACCATTACTCGCTGGCGGTGCGCTGGCGCGACCAGTTCGGCGCGGAGCTGATGTTGGGCCGCGAGGAGCAGCACAGCATGGCCGCCTTCACGCGGTTGGCCGGGGTTCATCCCACTCAGGTGGGCATGCTGGTGCGGGCGGGTGCCCGTCAACTCGCTGATGCGGTGGATCGCCTCGAATGGGAACCCCATGAACGCGACGTGGCATTCGCGCCGCCCGACCGGTGGCTCGACGACGGCGACGTGATCGATTGCGGGGCCACCACGATCGTCGTGCGGGCCACGCCGGGCCATACCCGGGGGCACATGGTGTTCGACGACGCCGCGCACGCCATGGTGTTCACCGGCGACCACTTGCTGCCGCGCATCACTCCGTCGATCGCGTTCGAACGCGCTCCCGAGGCGCTGCCTCTGCGGTCGTACATGTCCTCGCTTCGGCTGTTTCTTGACCTTCCCGATTCGCGGATGCTGCCCGCGCACGGCGAGGCTGACCGATCGACCCGAGGCCGGGCCGTGGAGTTGCTCGATCACCACCGCGAGCGGCTGGATCGGGTGGCCGATCTGGTGGCCGCCGGCGCGGTGACCGCATTCGAGGTGGCACAACGCATGCGGTGGACGCGGCACGAACGCACCCTCGACGAGCTGGGGACCGTGCACCAGATGACGGCGGTTCTTGAAGTACTGGCACACCTGGAACTCCTTGCCAACCAAGGCATCCTGAGAGCTCACGACTCCGACGCCGACTGCGCATTCTCTGTGAGTTGATCCGGCAC
>JBKOYU010001149.1:0-1533 GCA_046725575.1 Actinomycetota bacterium
GTGTAGCGGATAGAGATGAAAGGCCGGCAAAGGTGATGACCGATCTCGCGTCAGTTGACTATTTCTCCGATCAAGCCGTAGCGCAGGACCCCTACGAGCACCTCGATTACTTGCGCTGTCAGGGCCCCGTCGTTCGGGAACCGCACCATGGTGTCGTCGCCGTCACGGGCTATGCCGAGGTGATGGCGGCGTTCAAAGACACCGACGCCTTCTCGGCGTGCATCTCGATCGGCGGGCCGTTCCCTCCCCTGCCAAGCCGGTGGGCCTCAATCCGCTGCAGTACCTGGATGACAAGTTCAGTGCGTACATCGCAGAGCGGCGGTGCGAGCCGCGCGCCGATGTGCTCACCGGCATGGCGACCGCGACATATCCCGACGGCTCGACACCGGAACTGCTCGACGTTGTCCGCCCCGCCACGTTCCTGTTCGCGGCGGGACAGGAGACCGTCACCAAGCTGCTCAGCTCAGCCGTACAGACACTGGGCGAGCGACCGGACCTTCAGAAAACCCTGCGCGACAACCGCAATCTGGTCAGCCCATTCATCGAGGAATCACTGCGCACGCAGAGCCCGACCAAGGTTGACTTCCGCCTGGCACGCAAGACGACCACGCTCGGTGGTGTGCACATACCCGCGGGGACGGTGGTGATGCTCTGCCTCGGAGCTGCCAACCGCGACCCCCGCAAGTTCGAGGATCCGCACGCATTTCGCTTGGATCGCAAGAACGTTCGCGAGCACATCGCCTTCGGCCGCGGCATCCACACCTGCGCGGGCGCACCACTCGCACGCGTGGAGGGCGTCATCACCCTCAACCGGATGCTCGACCGGATGCGCGACATCACCATCAGCGAGGCAAAGCACGGGCGCGCCGGGGATCGTCAATACCGCTATGAGCCCACGTTCCTGCTGCGCGGACTCGCCGAACTGCACATCGAGTTCACCCCAAGCGGCTAATCGCCAACTCGCCGTTGCTCATGGCCGGCGCGCAGGCCGGCGATGATCTTCGACCCAACGAAACGGCGTGAACGGTCAGTCGGCCTGGCGCAGCAACGCGACGTCGGACACCAGCCGGATGTGGTCGGCCATCGCCGCTGACGCCTCTTCCGGATCCTGCTTGCGTACCGCCTCGGCAATCCGGCGGTGTCCCTCTAGCGAGGCTCGCGGACGGTGTTCCTGCGACAGCGACTCGATGCGGGTTTCCTTTATCAGGCCAGAGATCTCATGCATGAGCTTGGCAAGCAGCGAAGAGTGCGCAGCGGTGGTGATCGCCTCATGGAACATCTCGTCACCGACCACACCTCGGTCTCCGGATTCGATTTCGGCCTCCATGGTTGCGATCGCCCGATCGATGGCGGCCATCTCTTCGTCTGAGCGCCTGGCGGCGGCCAGACCCGCCAACTTCACCTCGAGCGCTTCGCGGGCTTCGATGACGTCGGGTATCCGATCGGCGTGTTCGCGCAGTGCCTTGATGGCGCGCTCCTCGGTAGGGCGCCGCACCAAGATGGCACCGTCGCCGTGACGCACCGACAACACCC
>JBKOYU010000260.1:0-2113 GCA_046725575.1 Actinomycetota bacterium
CTCCTTGACGAATGGCGCCACCCTCTCTTCGATGACCGCCATGCATGCTGCCCGAACTTCAGCGGAGTCCATCTGCGGGACGTTGTGGTCGACGCGAATGCGTACGAAGTTGTTGGCCGCCTTTCCACCGACATAGATGGAGTTGGGGGCCTTTTCATGAAAGATGACGACCACATAGAACTCGGGCAGGCCCGCATAGTCCACGTAGATTGACGTGATCGCCTCGGAAAGCTGCTCCTTATCCTCTTCGGTATACGCGTTCTCCGGGGCGAAGATTTCCCAGCAAGGCATTGTGTTTCTCCTGATCGATAATCAATATCTGTGTCAGTTAATTTCTTGTCTCGCAGGGTAAGCGGCTTGATCCACGACTCCTCGCCGGTTGTTGTCGCAGTCACAAGCTACGAACTGGTGACGTCATCTCATAGAACGATCGCGCCGCCTCGTAGTACGAGAACGCCTCAGTCCGCTAGGGCTGGTTCACAGTGACCCGACGGCACGACGCGACGGGCGTGCGCGGCCGAACTCAGTCCAGTTGATCCGCAGTCGCGCTGCGTAGCCCCGAAGGTGAGGTATGGAACCATCTGCGCACTGCACGCGCGAGGCTCGACTGTTCGCGCAATCCCACCCGCGTCGCGATCTGTGAGAACGACAGGTCGGTTTTGGTAATCAGGTTCAGCGTTTGCGTCTGCCGAACCTCGTCGACGATGTCATGGAAGGTCTTGCCCTCTGCGGCCAGGATCCGCTGCAGCGTGCGCGGGTGGAGCTTCAACAGCCGCGCGACCTTCGAGAGGTCCGGGCTGTCGGAGGCCAGGTGGTCGGCGATGATCTCCGTCACCAGTTCGGAAACCGGCAATTGTTTGTGACCGAAATGCGTTTCCAGGTAGTCGATCGCGATGTCGCGAAGCACTTCGTTGCCGCCGCGGACCGGCGCTGAGAGCAAGTGACGCGGTATGCGCAGAACCGCGTTCGTGCCACCGAACCGGACCTGCGCGCCGAAGAAGTCTGTGTAGGCGGCTTCGGGCGCCAGCCGACGGTGGGGAAGTTGCACCGAATGCAGCCCGTACGGTGCGCCACCGTTTATCAGGAGCATCACGCGATGCACGATCCCGATGCCGTAGTCCGTGGTTTGAGGCGAGGCGTTCGGAGTGTCCAGTCGGTAGCGAAGCCCGATCACCTTCGGATTACCCAACGGATCGGCTATCGGTTCAACGGAGAGGGCCGGGCTGTGTATGAACAGGTAGCGTTTCGCGCACTCGACGGCTTCGCCAATCGTTCGCGAATTCTCCATCGCGATCGCAACCGGGCCCAGAAAATCCAGCGCCTGCTGCGCGGCCATACGCAAGCCGAAGTCCGGGACCGACAGCCGAGAGGCCGCTTCCTCCAGAAGGCGCCCGAGCAGCCGAACGCTGACGAACGCGTCGCGCCGGGCGATCTCCTTCTCATCCAAGCCGCTCTCACCAAGAAGTTCTGGGCCCGATCCGCCCAACGCACTTACGAGAGCGGAGAACCCTCGCAGGGTCGACGCCCGGATGGGCACCTCGGTGTCGCGCAAGGACAAATGCTTGTCGCCTCCGGACAAGTAATGGCAGGTGTATCCGAGGAAACTACAGCATCAAGGACGCGGTGGAGGCCGAGTCGCAAACCTGGCCAGAGCGACACCGCCCGTCCAGATCAACGGCGATACCGGCAGGAGGCGGCCGTGACACTAGCCCCATCGACGTTGCCGCGCAGTGACCGCGCAGTAGCGGAAGAGCAGGACTTTCATTATCGGGCCGCCGTACGTGACCGCATTGCCAGTATGGAGCTGCGGCGCAAGGAATGGGTCGGAAGTTTCGGCTCTTTCAGGGTCCGCGACCTCGGTGACCTCCTCATCACCGACTGGGAATGTCCCCCTACCGAAGGGGTTCGAGGCAACAATTTCACGCGTCGCGACGAGGACGCCGTGCTGCTCTTCACCGCCTCGGCGGGCGAACAGATCATCGAATGCGATGACCGGACCGTCGTGCTTCGACCCGGAGCGGTTCTGATCACCAGTACCCGCGTCCCGTGGCGATTCGTTATCCCGGATCACCTGACCAAACGAACGGTCAGAGCGCCCATGACGGCTCTGTCC
>JBKOYU010000651.1:0-6081 GCA_046725575.1 Actinomycetota bacterium
CGCCGCGGAACCGAACGTGATCGCGCCCAAGGTCCTGACCGTGACCATGTTCCAAACCGGCGACCCACTTGCCGGCGGCAGCGGTGAGGCGAGTATCTGGGTCCAGACGGACAAACTGGACCAGGTGGTCCCAGTACCTGGCAGCTACTCACCGCTCTACTGCAACGCCAGCTTCGACCACTGCCTCGTCATAACCGGGGCGATGGCCGCCAACGCCGCCGCGACCGTGATGGCGGTCGGGCTGAGCGAGCGCGTCGACCTTTCTCGCAGCTACATCATGGTCGCTGGGATCGGCGGCGGACCGCCGGACAAGATCACAATCGGCGCCGCCGCGTGGGCGGACTGGCTGGTGAGCGGCGATCTCGTGACCGAGCTGGATGCACGCGAGATGCCGCCGGATTGGCAGTACCCAAAGGCCTACCTGGGCTGCGCACACCCGTGGTGCCCGGACGGCTTCCGCACCGGCACCGAGGTCTTTCAGATGGATCCGACGATGACCGGCTGGGCATTCCGTCTGTCCAAGGACGTGGCGCTGCAGGATGATCCCGCGGCACGGGCTTACGCGCAGAACTATCCGCAGGCGGTGGCGCGTGGGGCGCCATTCGTGACTACGTGTGCGATTCTCGGCGTCAATGACTTCATCCATGGCAAACTCATGTCGGAGTGGTCGGACTGGTGGGTGTCGCAGTGGACGAACGGGGCGGGCCAGTTCTGCATGTCCGCGGATGAGGAGGGAGGCATCTTCACCGCCCTCCAGCGGCTCGCGGCAGCCGGGCGCGTAGACATGCGCCGGGCGATGGTGCTGCGCGTGGCGTCCGACATTGATAGCCAGTACCCCGGTCAGACCGCCGGCGAATCGTTGGCGGATTCGCTGAACAGCACCTTCAATTTTTTCGGGCTGGGGAACATCTATCGCGTCGGCTCCCCGGTGGTCCGCGAGATACTCGGCAACTGGGACCGCTGGCAGGACGGACCACCGCCGCTGCCGAATTGATGCCCAAGCGGCGCGTTGGGAGGGTAGAGGGCACACCGCGACCCGACCGCGAAGGGCTATTCCCAACACGGGCTGCGTCTGATGGCGGCGATGCTGGGGATGGAGCTACTTAAGTGGACAGGGGATCACGGGCTAGCCAAGCCCGGCAACTTGGCGTTGCCAGGCGGTCGCGGCCATTGCATCAATAACGAGGAACGCATCCAGATCCTGCGCATGCGTGACGCCGGGCTGACGAATGCCGAGATCTCGCGCCGTATCGGCCGGCTGCGCCGACGGCCTGTTGAGTGACTTCAGCAGGTCAGCGATGGCGTCGGATTCGGGCGCGTTCCTTAACGCTCGGTCGAACTCGCCCGTATCTGGTTGCCGAAATTCCGACCCCAAACCACTAAGTCGATTGCGCTGGATTTCGGCGCGCAGGGCATTCGTGCGAACACCGTGTGCCCCCGCTCAACGTCCCGTACGCGCCACACGATCACCGAGTGTCCTTCCGGCTACAAGCCCGACTACTGTCGACAATTAGTCACATCACGTACGGTGCGTACGCCCGCCCAGCTCCGAGCGGGAAGGACACAGATGGCAGAGCCAACCGTTGACGGGTCGGTGCCGTTGCTGGCTAGCGGCGGTAACGACGCCGTCTCACTGGGCCGGATCACGCAGAGGACAACGCCGGGATCGGTGACCCACGTGCTGCGCGACGCCATTCTGGAAGGCCGCCTCAGGCCCGGCAGTCAGCTGCGCGAAACGCATCTTGCAGCCGACCTGGGCGTCAGCCGCGCACCACTGCGCGAAGCCCTGGCGCAGCTCGCCGAAGAGGGCTTGGTCAACAAGATTCCCTTTAAAGGCGCCTTTGTTGCCGAGGTCAGCGCGGAGTCAATTGCCGAAATCGCCAGTCTGCGCAAACGCCTGGAGCCCTACGCCATCGAACTGGCGTTGCCGCGGCTGCGCGGAGCCACTCGAATCAAAGTCACCCGACCGTTGGAAGACATGATCATCGGCGCCGACACGAACGACGCGGCCGCGACGATCAACGCCCATATGGGCTTTCACCGTGCCTTCTACGAGCTCTCAGGTCACAAGCTTCTGCTGGATCTCTGGAACAGCTGGGAAGCTCAGCTGCAGCTGTTCTTCTCGGCCGACCAGCAGTTGTTCGCCGACCTGCACGACATGGTCGCCGACCATCAACGGCTTCTGGCCATCATCGACACCGGTGACCTAGCGGAAATTACCGCTGAGATCGGTCGGCACGTGCACGGCGGACTCCCACGCGCCGAGGCCGAGGCCTTCGCCGGTAATGCGTGAATACATCGACTTCCTGGGCAGCCAACCACCCTACGACGAATTGGATGCCGTCGATCTCGAGGCCCTGGCGCGGCTTGTTGCGATTACCACCCTCATCCGCTAACGCTAGTCGCAACTCGCGAAGAATGCGCGGATGTCGTCGACCAAGACATCCGGCGCCTGAAGCGATGCGAAGTGTCCGCCCCTGGGGTATTCGGACCATCGGGTGATGGTGTTGGAGAGTTCGGCAAGTCCCCGAATGGCATGGTCGCCAACGAAATTGGCCACTGCGGTCGGCACGGGTGACCGCGGTGGGCGCGTTCCCCAGGCCTCGGCTGCGCTGTCCCGGTAGAGCCGCGCGGCCGACCCGGCGGTCCCCGTCAGCCAGAACGCCGTGACGTTGGTGAGGATCGCGTCGTTGTCGATAGGAGTCTGTTCCGTTGCGCCAGGGTCATAGTCGACGAACCACTCGAGGTTCCACGCCAGCTGTCCGGCCGGGGAGTCGTTGAGCGCGTAGGCGAGGGTCGGCGGCCGGGTGCCCATCTGTGTCGAGTAGCCGGCGCGCCCTTGGTACCACTGTTGATTGCGCTCGGCTTGATCACGCTCGGCTTCGGTCAGGTGCTCGCGGTCGGCCGGGGACGTCGGCGTGACGGCGTTGGCCAGTGCGTTGAGGTGAACGCCGATCACACGGTTGGGGGCTGCGCGGCCCACTGCGGGAGACACGATGCTGCCGAAGTCACCGCCCTGGACGCCGAAGCGGTCGTAACCGAGGCGGCGCATGAGTTCAACCGAGGCCAGCGCGATGCGGTTGACGCCCCATCCGCTGTCGTGGGTCGGTCCGGAGAACGGAAAGCCCGGAAGCGACGGCGCAACAACGTGGAATGCGTGCGCGGGATCGGCGGCGTGGGCTCGCGGATTCGTCAATGCTCCAAGGATGTCCATGAAGTCGTAGACAGTGCTCGGCCAGCCGTGCGTGATGATCAGCGGAGTCGCGTCCGTCTCGGGCGACCGCACGTGCAGAAAGTGAATGTTCTGACCGTCGATCTCGGTGGTGAACTGCGGAACACCGTTGAGCCGCGACTCGTGCACACGCCAGTCGTAGTCCGTCCGCCAGTACGCGACGAGATCGGAAAGGTATGCCTTGCTGACGCCGTACGACCAGCCGACATCGGGAAGCTCTTCGGGCCACCTCGTTCGGTGCAGCCGGTCGTTGAGGTCGTCGAGTTCGGCCTGCGGGACTTCGATCCGGTACGGAGTTGGTTGTGCCGCCATGCCTCAAACGTAGGGGCGTTATGGGACAGAGGGTGTCCGCTGAGGTCAGCGTTGGCACGACGCGGACACGGCCTGTCCAACCCCATCGCTGCTCCCGAATTCATGGACCAACCTCGTCCGATTTCGTCGACATCGCCACTCGTTCCTGGAGAAACGAGGCCGATCAGGTCTCCTGTCTCAGTTCACAGCGGTGTCAACTACTCAGCCTGTTGATCGATGGAGGGTGAAGCAACTTCTGTTAGGGGCGGCCGAGCTTACAATTTTGCTAGCCCCTGAAGTCGCGGGGCTAGGGCACTGTTAGCGGGACCGCGGAAAGAATTCGCGAACGGGAAGTAGCAATCCTGTGAGGGAAAGCAGCAGGAACACGATCTGGTGAACGTGGTCCCTGCCGGGCGGCAATTGGCCAACCAGGTGGGCCAGCCAGAACACCGGGTAGAACCACAGCGCATACCAGGCCCAACGCTGGCGGGATCGGAACCCGAACAGGGTGATCAGCACCCCGAACAGGCCAACGCCGATCGAGGCGAGACCGTCGGCGCGTGTGAGCGGTTCGTTGTCAGACACCGGCACGGCTACTGCAACCAGACCGAAGACGGCGATGGCGATGCCGACGATTAAGAGAGCGCTCCACGCAACCGTCCAATGCCAGCCGCGACTTCTCACGACCAGTGATGGTTCCATGGGTGGCGGTGTTTCGGAAGTGTGCGCGGCATCTATTGGGTCGTGAGGCGCATGGCCGAGCGGCAAGACGCTGCGACAGCGCCACTACAGGCGCTCCAGATTGTCGCATGAATCGGATAGTTCGCACGTCCCTTGCGGATTACTGACGCATTTCCTCGGGCCGAAAAATGGCTTCTAGAGTTGTAATCCACTGTGCAGAAGGAACTTTCATATGTCGATAGTTTATCTATGGTCAACTAGCGCATACGGCTGACGCGGGTCCAATACGTCACAGTGACAGTTTCTTGGATCTAATCCCGCTGGGCGCCAATATGTTCCGCCCGCTAGGGCGGTCGACTAAGTGTGCACCATCAGCGTGGGCAGATCCGTCCACGCGTGCAGAGTCACTTGTGAAGGATTCGCTCCCCGGCATTATCGCAGCGACATCCGGTCGTCATGGCCGGCAGTCGGTGGCGGCTGTGGATGGATGTTCGGTGGATTAATTCGATACGACCGGCGGTGTGCCTGCCCCGAGCGGTTGGCCCGTCAAGCCGCGAGAATCAGGCGCGGCCCATCGAGATGCGTCCTGCATCGAAGCACACGCAAAGCTGCTCATTGGACCGTGCCGATGCCGCCATCGATGACGAACCTTATGACCTGGCCGGGCTGGGTTTGGGCCGCCAGGGCGATGTCGGTGGTGCCATATCCGTTCTCGAAGCGTCGATTGAAATGCTGCGCCGGACAGACGCACGATCCATTGGACTATTTACACCCTATGTGCCCGCACTTACTCAGTCGGTTGCTGATAGCTTCACGGCCGAAGGTTTCGCGGTTGTCGAGACACACTCGCTTGGCCTTCGAGATAACGCCGCGATCGGGAACCTCGTTCCGCCGCGGATCCAAGACAGTGTCGTCTCGGCGATGAAAGACACTGTTCTCGACGCGATCTTCGTGTCCTGCACCAACCTTCGTGCGGTCGAGGCGATTACGTCCATCAGCGCCCGATTGGGAGTACCGGTGATCTCGAGCAACAGCGCGGTCGCGCGTGTGGTGCAGGAACACCTGGCCGGCGAGCACGCCGTCGCCAGAATTTCCCCCCGATGTTGACACTCTAAAAGAAAGGGATGCCAACGTGTTCGACGAATTCACCGAATTCGACGTCGACGTTTCCGACACCACTATCCACGGCCGCATGGGCGGTGGTGGCCCGCCGCTTCTGTTGTTACACGGCATACCGGAGACGCATATGATGTGGCATCGCGTTGCGCCGATGCTTGCCGAACGGCACACGGTGATCGCAACGGATCTGCGCGGGTTCGGAGATAGCGGTAAACCACCCAGCGCCGAGGACCATTCTCCCTACTCGATGCGGACGCTCGCTCGTGACCAAGTCGAGACGATGAAGGCGCTCGGCCACGACACCTTCGGGGTGGCCGGACACGATCGCGGTGCGCGGTGCGCATATCGCATGGCGCTCGATTTCCCAAGTGCGGTAAGCAAGTTGGCCGTACTTGACGTCGTTCCGACGGGCGACGCCTTCGATAACGCCGATATGGAGTTTTGCATTGGCTATTGGGTCTGGTCGTTCCTTGCTGCGCCCTATCCCGTGCCCGAGGTTTTGATCGGCCACTCACCGAAGACGATTGTTGATTACATGCTCGACTCCTGGTCGACATCCTCGACCGCATTCCCTGATGACGTTCGGGCGCACTACGTCGAGAAATTCTCATCACCTGAGTCGATCCATGCCATCTGCGAGGAGTACCGGGCGGCGGCGACTATCGACGACCACGCGAGGCGGGAGATCTCATGCTCCAGCTTCACGTGGAACGCAATCTCAGACGCGTGGACCTGAACCTGCTTGTCGCGTTCGACGT
>JBKOYU010001112.1:0-3242 GCA_046725575.1 Actinomycetota bacterium
AGCTTGAGCCTTCCGCTGCGCCAGCGCCCTTACTTAGGCCGGGCTAATCGTCTCGGGCACCACGATGGTGTCGTGGCGCACGTTGGAGGCATCGGCCATGGCGCCAGGCTGCGCAAAGTTGAGCGCTTCGGTTTCCCGACGACACGCGCCCTTACGCAATCGTGATCGACACGTTCTGCCACCCTGTTTGGCGCATCCGCCGTTGATATGTCCGGTGCGGTGCTGGAGCCGAGGCGTTTACGCCTCGACGTTGCGGCACGCGCAGACCCTTCGCGCCAGAGCCGCTTCACGTTCCGATTGACCGTTCAGGAGCCTGGGTCGGCGACACGCCGGGCGAGATGATCGGCCGAGGACACGGTGCGCGGGATGATGGGTGGCCGATGAGCTCGGTGATGGTGGATTGTCCGAAGTAGCTCTTGGACAGAGCGCTGACGCGCATTTCGGGAGGCCGAAGTCGCGTGGCGGACAAGACGTTCGCGTGTTCGACCCGGATCAGGGATTGTTGTTGCCGTCGTCGCTGGATAACTGGCTGCCGGCCGAGCACCCGGCCCGGTTGATTGCCGAGTTGGTCGACGAGCATTTGGATCTCGTCCCCATTCGGGCCGCATACACCGGGGGGCGCGCCGCGCCGCCCTATGGTCCGCGGCTGATGGTGCGAATCCTGTTGTACGGCTATACCACCGGGGTGTGCTCGTCGCGGGAGATCGAACGCAAATGTGTCGATGATGTGCCGTTTCGGTGGTTGGCCGCTGGGGCGGCACCGGACTATCGGGCGATCGCCCGATTCCGTAAGCGGCACCTATCTGCGCTCGGGTACCTGTTCGCGGAGGCGTTGGCGTTGTGCCAGGCCGCGGGCATGGTGCGGCTGGGCCGCGTCGCGCTGCACGGGACGAGGGTGCGAGACAACGCGTCAAAATGCAAGGTAATGCGCATGCGCTACGCGGGGATGGGTGAGACGGAAAGGGTTCTCGCCGAGGAGGTCTGGGCCCTGCTGGCCGACGCCGAATCGATCGATAAGACCGAGGATGCGACGTTGGGCAAAGACAGTCGCGGTGACGAGTCGCCAGAGCAGTTGCGGCGACGCGCAACTCGGCCGGCCAAGATCCGCGAGGGCAAGGGCACCCTGAAAGTCGAGGCTGGGCAGCGGGTCCGGCAGCGAGCCGCTCCGAAACCGACGGCGCTGCGCGTGCTGGTCGGCGCCTTCTTGCTGGCGTTGACCTTCGGGGGCGGCTACGCCGTCGCGGTGCACAAGACCGTCACGCTGTCCGTCGACGGCTCACCGATGACGGTGTCGACGATGAAGTCGCGTGTGATCGACGTCGTGCGAGACAACGGCTTCGCCGTCGGTGCCCGCGACGATCTCTATCCGGCCGCTAATCAGCCGGTCCGCCAGTCCGACACCATCGTGCTGCGACGCGGCCGGCCCCTGCAGGTGTCGATCGACGGCCAGCAGAGCAGGCAGGTGTGGACGACGGCCTTGACCGTCGATGAGGCCCTCGAGCAGTTGTCGATGAGCGATGCCGCACCGGCTGCGGCGTCGCGTGCGAGCCGCTTGCCGCTGGCCGGCATGGCGCTGCCGGTGGTCAGCGCGAAGAACGTACACATCAACGACGGCGGTGTGGCCAGCGACCGGCGCTTGGCGGCACTCAACGTGGGCCTGCTGCTGGCCGCGGCCGACGCGCCGTTGGAAGAGGACGACAGGGTAGTGCCGCCGGCGTCGACACCGGTCACCGAAGGCTTGCGGATCACGGTCACCCGCATCCGGACGCAGAAGGTCACCGCGCGCATGCCGCTGCCGCCGTCGACGCGACGCATCGCGGACCCGGCGATGAACATGAGCCGCCACCTCGTCGAGGACCCCGGCGCGCCCGGCACCCAGGACGTCACCTTCGCGGTGTCGACCGTCAACGGTGTCGAAACCGGCCGACGGCTGATGGCCCACGACATCGTGACACCGGCCAAGCCATCGGTGGTGCGGATCGGTGCCAAGCCGGGCACCGTGGTGCCGCCGGTGAGTCATGGTGCGACCTGGGACGCACTGGCCGCCTGTGAGTCCGGCGGCAACTGGGCCATCAACACCGGCAACGGCTTCTACGGCGGCGTGCAGTTCGAGCAGAACACCTGGGAGCGCCATGGTGGATTGCGGTATGCGCCGCGCGCCGACCTGGCCACTCGAGAAGAGCAGCTCGCGATCGCCGAGGTCACCCGGGCACGGCAGGGCTGGGGCGCTTGGCCAGTATGCAGCGCGAGGGTGAGGGCGAAATGACGATCAGCTCATGTCACGTAACAACGGGATGCATAACGCGGTCGGCGGTGAACCGGGGCGTGTACGGCGGGCTCCCTTTGGCTGGACGCTCATCACACCCAAGCTCTAACTGGCAATGCTGTAGGGGGAGCGCGCCGTGCTGATCGGTTGATGGTTACGGCGGGGAACGGGGATGGTTACGTGCGCCAACTAACAGCCGCACTCGCCGTTGCCGCCATTTGCAGTCTCACCGTCGGGTGCAGCAGCGGCAGCAACCAAGGCGCCAAAACATCGACCACCAGATCGACGGCCACCACGACCACTGCGCCCCCTCTTGCCGACACCGCGCTGCCAGCGTTGCTGCTTAGCCCCGAGCAGGTCAACACCGCCATGGGGGCAACCGAAATGACGGTCACCAAAACCCACTTCGCGATGTCTGACGACAGCGCCACGATGGAGCCCAAGGAGTGCCTAGCCGTCGACGGCTCGGCGCAGGCCCAGGTCTATGCCGGCAGCGGTTACTCCGCCGAGCGCGATCAGACACTGCAGGAGGGCGATAATTTCACTCACTATGTCCAGCAGGCGGTGGTGTTATTCCCGTCCGTCAAACAGGCAGGCGCCTTCTTCACCGCCTCCGCTCAACAATGGCCGGCCTGCCGCCAGTACACCCACACCCAGTCCGGGTCGCTGTGGGACGTGGGGCCGATATCCAACACGGACGGCACACTGAGCACCACCGCCACCCAGCAGAACGCCAACGACCCCGGCTGGGCCTGTGGGCGGGCACTGGCGCAAAGAAACAACGTCGTCATCGACGTCAACACCTGCAGCGCCAACCCCGCGGACTCGGCTGTCAACATCGCCAACCAGATTGCCGCCAAAGTGCCCACGTAAATGTGCCGCCGGTTGGGCACCGGCTGATCGGACCACATTGCACATTCGCCCGCAACCTTTTACAAAGGCGGGCTGGGCGACGGTGCCGGCGAGGGCTCACCCC
>JBKOYU010001013.1:0-2207 GCA_046725575.1 Actinomycetota bacterium
ATGCGAGCCGCGTCATCTAGCACCAGATAGGTGATGCTGTCGAGCAGCGGGGGCGCGCCCCACCATTTCGGGTTGCGTGTCAACGTGATTCGTTGCGCGGTGCGGTCCAGCCCCGACACCATGAACGGGCCGGCGGAGGGCCCGGGCCCGTTGAGTTGTCCCTTGTTGAACACCACGGGGTTCGCGGTCATGCTCTTCGGCAGCAGCATCGTGTTGCCGGCGAACATTCCCTTCCACTCCGAAAAGTGTTTGGCGAACGTCACGATCGCCTGGCGATCGTCCACTCCACGCGTGACCGAGCCGACCCGGTCGGCGCCGTTGGTGGCGGCGATGGCGAACGCCTTGTCCTTGCCGCTGGTCGCGTTGATCTGAGAAGCGATGTCTTCCCACGTGATTGGCGTGCCATCGCTCCAAACCGCTTTGGGGTTGATGGTGTAGGTGACCACCTGCGGGTTGGTGCTGGTGAGTTCGACACTGGTGAAGTAGTCGGTGTTCACCGTCGTCGAGCCATCCGATCCGACCCGGAACGCGCGTGGCATCGTCGCGCGCATCATCGCGCCGGCGTCGGCCTCGTTGCCGTCGATGTTCAGCGTATTGAAGTTCGACGGGAACGCGGTCAGAGCCAGCCGCAGGTTGCCGCCCTTTTGCAGGGTCCCGGGATCTTGAGGATTGATGTCGTTGGTCGTTCCGACCTCGGCCTTGCCACCCGCCTCAGGGGCTTCCTGTTTACCGCCAGAGCAGCCCGTGAGGGTCAGGGCGACGACGAAGACGACAACAGCGAAGCGGCGGATCATCATGTCAGCGACTCTAACTGCGATGCGGGTCCGGTTGTGGTACCGCGGCAAGCAATCGCCGGGTGTATTCGTGCTGCGGGTTGGTGAACACCTCATCGCCGTCGCCCTGTTCGACGATTCTGCCCTTGTACATGACCGCCACATGGTGGGCGAGGTGCTTGACCACCGAAAGATCGTGCGAGACGAACAGATAAGACAGCCCGAACCGCTGCTGTAGGTCGAGCAACAGGTTGATGATGCCCGCCTGGATCGAAACATCGAGTGCCGACACCGGTTCGTCGAGCGCGAGAATCTTCGGCTGCAGCGCCAGCGCCCTGGCGATGCCGATGCGCTGCTTCTGCCCGCCGGAAAACTCGGCCGGATATCGGCTGGCGTCCTCGCGGCGCAGCCCGACGATGCCAAGCAGCTCGGCAACGCGTTCGTCAACCCGGTTCTTGTTAAAGCCGTTGGCCTGCAATGGTTCTGCGAGCACATCGAAGACGGGAAGCCGCGGGTCCAGCGAGGCCACCGGATCCTGGAACACCACTTGCAGATCGCCGCGCAGCGCCCGTCGGGCCCGCCGGTCGAGCGTCGCAACGTCGGCGCCCAGCACCTCGATCGAACCGCTCTGCGGGGCGGCCATATCCAGGATCTGGTGCAAGGTCGTCGACTTGCCGGATCCCGATTCGCCGACGATGCCCAGCGTGTGGCCTTCTTGCAGCCGGAAGCTGACGCCGTCGACAGCGCGGACCTCGCCGACCTGTCGGCGAAACACCACGCCCTTCGTGAGCTTGTAGGTCTTGACCAGGTCGCGGACACGCAGCACGACCGGCGCCTTGGCGGGTGCGGCCGCTTCCGCAGGCGGCTCGGTGGACACGCCGTAGATCTCGGCCGCGCTTCGTCCAACGACGTGTTCTGTCCGGATGCACGCGGCCCGATGCTTTGGGCCCATTTCGAGCAGCTCGGGTTCGGCGGCGCGGCACTTGTCGATGGCCAGGGGGCAGCGTGGCGCGAACGGGCAGCCGGGCGGCAGCGCGGCCAGCGACGGCGGCGCGCCGGGAATCGGCACCAGCCGGGCGCCCTGCGGGGCGTCAAGCCTCGGCACCGAGCCGAGCAGCCCAACGGTGTAGGGCATTCGGCGATCGCGGTACAGGACGTCCACGTCGGCAACCTCAACGGCGCGACCCGCGTACATAACCAATGCGCGGTCGGCGAATTCGGCGACTACCCCGAGATCGTGGGTGATGATCAGCACGCCGGCGCCGGTTACGTCGCGCGCGGTCTTGAGGACTTCGAGGATCTGCGCCTGCACGGTGACGTCCAGCGCCGTGGTGGGCTCGTCGCAGATCATCAGATCCGGATCGTTGGCGATCGCGATCGCGATGACCACGCGCTGGCGTTCGCCGCCAGACAGCTCGTGAGGGAAGGCCCGAG
>JBKOYU010001052.1:0-9343 GCA_046725575.1 Actinomycetota bacterium
AGTAGGCTCCGCCTACGGTGAGCTTCGAGTGATCTGATCTAGCACCGCGAGGCGGCGCTCACCTTCGGGTGGGTGCCGCTTTCGTCTGTTCGAGGGATCGGGGGACGGCAGTAACGCCTGAGACTGCTGAGACGATGAACATTCCAACGGTCCTGGTAGGGCCAAGAAGGGTTGGGGTTCATGTTCCATCGTATTGCCGCGCTTGCCGGTGCAGCCGCTGTCGCCGGTGCCGCGGTCGTCGGCCTGTCGGCTGGCACCGCTCTCGCGGATCCGGGCTGCCCCGACGTGCACTGGTTCGGGGTCGCAGGCTCGGGAGAGCGCGACGGCGCCGATCTGACGACGTACGACGGTATGGGCCGGGTGATCTACCAGTCGCTCGGTGACCTGTCCTCGCAGCTGCAACACGACGGCCGGACCATGTCCTCTGAGGCGGTCGACTACCCCGCAGTGCCGGTGCCAGACGACAACGGCGGCATCGGGGCGTGGCTCGGCTTCATGGGCAGCGTCGATGCAGGCGCGAAGGCGCTGGGTGAGCAGTACGCCAAGTTCGTGCAGCAGTGCCCGACCTCGAAGGTCGTGCTCGCCGGTTACTCGCAGGGCGCGATGGTGGTGCACCGAATGGTTCAGGCGCTCGCCGCAAGCCCGAATCTCACCGCCGTGCTGTTGATCGCCGACGGTGACCGGCGACCGGACGACGCCACCCTCAACTTGGGGACGGCCAGCGGCATCCCGGAACGTGGTAAGGGCGTCGCGCAGGATTGGCCGATCCTCGCCCATGCTCCCGCTCCGCTGGCTCCGGAAATCGCCGCCCGCACCATCAGCGTCTGCAATCTCAACGATGCCGTCTGTGACTACGACGAAGACGCCGATGACTCCAAAGCGGCGTACGCGCGGCGCGTTGCCGTCCACACCAGCTACGGGGTCGGTCAGACCCAGGGTCTGCCCTGGACCGCGCCGCTGTACTTCCTGCTCGGTCCGGCGCCGACGGCGCCTCAGGTGCCCGATTTGGATGCCCGCGCGATCAACAGCACCACGACACCGGCGGCCAGCAATAGCGCCGCCAGCACGACAACGATGGCGTCGACCGCGCCGGCGGGTGACATCCCCGCGCGCTGAAGCATTTCCAGCACCGTGCCGGACACCGCGACACCGACACCGGCGAGTGTGACCAACGCGGTCAGGCTGACCCCCGCGGCCTCGCCTGCGCGCTCGGTGCGCACGACCGCCTGTGTCGCCACCGTCGTGAACGCATAGACCAGGCCCAGCGTCAGCCCGCCCGCGGTCAAGGCGGGCAGGTACAACACCCAAGTGCGGGATGCCGCCAGCGCCGCCAACGACACTGCCGCCGCGACAGTCGTCAGACTTATTACACGCACGGGCGGCCGACTGGCTGCAAGTCGTCCCGCCAGCACGCCGCCCAGCGCTGCGCCCGCCGATGGCCCGAGGAACACCAACCCCGCCGCCAGAATATCCACCGCCAGCCGACCGTCTCGGTGAGCAACCCACCGATCAGCGGGCCTGCGGCGTTGCCCAATCCCGCTATGCCGTAAGCCAACCCGATCGCGGGCACCATGAACGCGCCCAGTGCAAACATGTATACGCTGATCACCCACTGCAGATCTGTTGCGGTGCTGTTCAGGCCGATAGCCATCCGCGGTAACGCGAGATTCATGGCGAAGTAGTCGATCTGCACGCAGAACGGCGCCATCAACACCGCCGCGAGGATCCACCGATGACGCACAGGTTCTTTCGTGGTGGTCACCGCCCGACGATACGGCTCACAAGCGCACGTTTGGCGCTAATCTGACACGCGAAGCGGGCAAACGACAGGAGCGTGGCAGATGCTAGGGCGATACATCAAGTCTCAGATCATGGTGCTCATCTGCGGCGGCCTCGTCGGACCCATCTTTTTGGCCGTCTACTTCGCGACGGGCCAGAGCGGCCTGCTGAAGTGGATGTTCTGGGTGGGCCTTCTCATCACCGCCGCGGACGTGCTGATCGCGCTGGCGCTGGCGAACTTCAGCGCAAAGTCGGACGCCAAGACCCAGGCGCTCGAACAGAGGGGCGTCCTGGCGCTGGCGCAGGTCGTCGGGATCCACGAGACGGGTACCCGGATCAACGAGCAGCCGCTGGTGAAAATCGACTTGCAGATCTCCGGCCCCGGCATCACGCCCTTCGCCACGCAGGACCGGGTCATCGCATCCATCACGCGGCTGCCCATGATCACCAACCGCAAACTTGTCGCACTAGTCGATCCTGCCACGAATGAGTACCAAATCGACTGGGAGCGAAGCGCTTTGGTCGCCGGCGTGATGCCTGCGAACTTCACCATCGCTGAGGACAACAAGACCTACGACCTGAGCGGGCAGGCCGGCCCGCTGATGGAGATCCTGCAGATCCTCAAGGCCAACGGCATCGGCATGAAGAACATGATCGACCTGCGCTCCAACCCGGCGGCCCGTGCGCAGGTGCAGGCCGTGGTCCGGCGGGCGGCTGCGGCGCAACAGGCACCGGCGACTGCTGCCCCAGCCGCAGCGCCGACTGCACCGTATGTGGCGGCGCCGCCCGAGCCGACCACCGCGCAGCGGCTGCAAGAACTGGAAACGTTGCGCGCCACCGGCGCGATCTCCGGCGACGAGTACAACGCAAAGCGTCAGCAGATCCTGTCCGATCTCTAGCCGAAATCCGGGAATCGGCAATGCGCCTCATGGGCTGTCGCATAGGCTTCTTGCGAGTGCGAGTGAATGCATCGGCGGTTCATGACGGCAACGGAGCAGCCTGAAAAGGTAGCCGAAAAGGTCAGCCTCCCAACACTGACCGCGATGGTCGTCGGCTCGATGATCGGGTCCGGGGTCTTTCTGCTGCCACGCCGCTGTGGCACCGAGACGGGCGTCCTCGGTGCGATCATCGCCTGGATCATCGCCGGCACCGGAATGTTGATGCTGGCCTTCGTGCTGATTTCACTGTTGCTCGTCGCGCTGCTGTTCGCCGCGGACGCGCTCGATTTCATGCTGGACTTGACTGCCGCATTGTCCCTGATTCCGTATCTCCTCGCGGCGGCCTACGCGGTCAAGCTGACGGTCACTCGGGAGACCTACGGCGAGGGCAAGTCCCTTGTTCCAGACATGACCGTCGCCGCCGTGGCGACGGTGTACACCTTGTTCCTGATTCATGCCGCGGGCGTCGACAAGCTTCTGTTGTCCTGCATCTTGTACGCGCCGGCAGCCGCCCTGTACTTCAAGGCGCGCCGCGAAAGCGGCCTGCGTGTGTTCAGACCCGCCGAGGCGGTGCTGTTCGGCGTGATCGTCCTCGGGGCCGTCGCCGGTGTGGTGTCCTTGGCAACTGGGGCGATCGAAATCTAGCGGCCCGCTGCGCGAGAGGAACTGAGGTGACGAATCCGTCCGCCAACTATGGCGTTCACTCCGAGGTCGGCAAGCTGCGCAAAGTGTTGGTGTGCTCGCCCGGCCTGGCGCATGAGCGGCTCACCCCGAGCAATTGCGACGACCTGTTGTTCGACGACGTGCTATGGGTGCAGAACGCCCGGCGTGACCACTTCGACTTCATCGACAAGATGCGCGACCGCGACGTCGAGGTGGTCGAACTGCACGACGTGCTCACCGAGACGATGAAGGACCCCGCCGCCAAGGCCTGGCTGCTGGACCGCAAGATCGTCCCCAACGAGGTTGGCCTCGGCCTTGTCGACGACACCCGTGGCTACCTGGACTCGCTGCAGCCCCGGCGGCTTGCCGAGTTGCTGATCGGCGGCATGTCGATCCGGGACCTACCCAAGGAATTGAAATCGGGCTACCGGGCGCTGGCGCGCGAAAGCACCGGTGTCACAGAGTATTTGATGCCGCCGCTGCCGAACACGCTGTACACCCGCGACACCACCTGCTGGATCTACGGCGGGGTGACGCTCAACCCGTTGTTCTGGCCGGCGCGACACGACGAGACGCTGCTGATGAAGGCGATCTACGAGTTTCATCCTGCCTTCGTCGGCTCTCGAGTGTGGTGGGGCGATCCCGAGGAGCAATGGGGCATGGCCAGCTTCGAGGGCGGCGACGTGCTGGTGCCGGGCAATGGCGTGGTGATCATCGGGATGAGCGAACGCACCTCGCGGCAGGCGATCACGCAGGTGGCCGCCACCCTGTTCGCGGAGGGCGCGGCCAGCCAGGTGATCGTCGCGGGCATGCCCAAACGGCGGGCGGCGATGCACCTCGACACCATCTTCACGTTCGCCGACCGCGACGTGGTCACCATCTATCCCGACATCGTCGACGCCATGCAGACCTTCACCCTGCACCCCAGCGACAACGACGTCGGGGTGGAGGTCATCGAGGCGGACAAGCCGTTCGTCGAAGTGGTGGCCGCCGGGCTCGGACTGGGCAAGCTGCGGGTGGTCGAAACCGGTGGCACCGCGTACGACTCGGAGCGCCAGCAGTGGGACAGCGGCAACAACCTCGTCGCCGTCGAACCAGGCGTGGTGTTCGCCTACGACCGCAACACCCACACGAACACGCTGCTGCGTCGGGCCGGCATCGAGGTGATCACCATTGTCGGCGCCGAGCTCGGCCGTGGGCGCGGTGGCGGGCATTGCATGACCTGCCCGTTGAGCCGCGACCCGGTCGACTGAAGGGTGTACTAGAACACGTTCCAGTTCAACTGTTAGCCTGGTCCGCAGCCCCACGAAAGGAGTTGCGGTGACGGCAACGGGCGGGCCCTTGGACGGGCGAGTGGCATTCATTACCGGGGCCGCTCGCGGACAGGGCCGGGCGCACGCGACCCGGCTGGCCAGCGAGGGCGCCGACATCATCGCGATCGACGTCTGTGGTCCGATCTCGGAGACCATCACCTATCCGCTCGGCACGTCGGAGGAGCTGGCCGAGACGGTGCGAGCGGTGGAGGCGACCGGCCGCAAGGTGTTGGCGCGCGAGGTCGACATCCGCGACTTGGCCGCGCTGCAGCAGGTGGTGGCCGACGGTGTCGAACAGTTCGGCCGGTTGGACATTCTGGTGGCCAATGCCGGCGTGCTGAGTTGGGGCCGGAGCTGGGAGATGTCCGAAGAGCAGTGGGACACCGTCATCGACGTGAACCTGAATGGGACGTGGCGGACGATCCGCGCGGCGGTGCCCGCGATGATCGAAGCCGGCAACGGCGGCTCGATCATCATCGTCAGCTCGTCGGCCGGTCTGAAGGCCACGCCCGGTAACGCGCATTACGCGGCGTCCAAACACGGTCTGGTGGCGCTGACCAATTCGCTGGCGATCGAGGCGGGGGAGTTCGGGATTCGGGTCAATTCGATTCACCCGTACTCGATCGAGACGCCGATGGTGGAGAAGGAAGCGATGATGGCCATCTTCGCCAAGTACCCGCAGTATCTGCATAGCTTCGCGCCGATGCCGTACCACCCGGTCAATCACGAGGGCAAGAAGGGTCTGCAGGAATTCATGACGGCCGAAGAGGTTTCGGACGTCGTCGCCTGGTTGGCCGGTGACGGGTCGGCGACGATCTCAGGCAGTCAGATCGCCGTCGACCGCGGCACGATGAAGTACTAACCGGGCAGCATCAACACCGGAACGGGGCTGTGCCGCAGGATCTTTGAGCCGCGCGAACCCAGGAACACCCGTGCGATTCCGCCCGACGGCGATGTGCCGATGGCCAACAGGTCGCCCTCCTGGCCAGCAGGTCGCCGTCCAGTGCCGCATCCCAGCCATTGCCGGTGGCCACCTGCAACACCACGTCGTCACCGACGACTCCGTCGGTCTTCAACTGCGCCAACGTCTCTCGTGCTTGCGACGTCAACTGCTCAAGGATGGAGTCCTCGGCACGCAGCCCGACTTCGGGCGGATACATCGTGCGGCCATCAGCCGACGCACCCGTGATGCCTTGGCGGCCAAGCGCGCCCGGGGAGAGCGACTGGGCGCAGCGCCCGCCCTACCGATGCAGATCACCCGCCGCATCATCGCCGAGCGTGGCAACGGACGGACGTTCCAGGCGATCGCCGAGGGGCTGATGGCCGACGGTGTCCCCACCGCCGGTGGCAAGACCCGCTGGTATGCGGCCGCGCACTGACTTAGGCCACGTTGATCTCGACCACAGGCAACCCGAGCCATTCCGCTGTGCTGGGGTCGGAAGGCCGCAATCATTGTGCCCATCCACACCCAGTTTGCGGCCTGTCCACTATGTGTGTGGCTTGCGAGATCGGAGGCATTCCCAGATGAGCGACACGCAGCCCAGCACCACCTTCTTGCCATCCCTCTCGCAGGAGGACCTGCCGTATGTCAACGCCGTTCGCGCTTATGCATCAAAGGAATTTCTACGGCTCGACGTCCCAGGTCACACAGGTTCGGCAGCCACTCAACCGGAGCTAGCCGACATGTTTGGCGAGTCGTTATTGGCGCTCGACGTACCGCCGCTGGTGGACGGCATTGATCAGGGTCCCGTTCCCACCCCTATGCAACAGTCGGCCCAACTGGCGGCGGAGGCCTGGGGCGCCCACCGCACCTGGCTCCTCACGAACGGCGCTTCGAAGGGCAATCTGGTCACCTGCCTGGCGCTGCGTCATGTCGGGGAGCTGATCGTGGCCCAGCGGAGCATGCATTCGAGCGTTATGGATGGCATGGTGCTTGGCGGCCTTCAGTGCCATTTCGTCCGGCCGGTAATCGATGTCGATCTAGGGGCCGCGCACGGGATCACGCCCGAATCGCTGGCCGAGGCACTGGACACCTTTCCCGGCGCCGTGGCGGTGTACGTTGTCTCGCCGAGCTACTTCGGCGCGGAATCGGACCTTCAGGCGCTGGCCGATGTCGCCCACTCACGAGCCTGCGCCCTGATCGTGGACGGGGCCTGGGGGTCGCACTTCGGTTTCCACCCCGATCTACCGCAAAATGCACTGGCCAAGGGTGCCGACGTGATGATCTCGAGTACCCACAAGTTGGGGGGGAGCCTCACCCAGTCGGCAATGCTTCACCTCGGCAAGGGCCCATTCGTGGATCTGTTTGAGCCCCTTGTGAATCGGGCCTTCCGCTCGATGCAGTCCACCAGCGCGAGCTCCATCCTGATGATGTCACTAGACGTGGCCCGCAGGAATCTGGCGGTGCACGGCAAGGAGCGGATAAGCCTGTCGATCGAAGCCGCAAACAAGCTGCGGCAGGGTGTGCGGGACGCGGGCCGTTTCGAGGAACTCTCGGGCCGATTCCTGGCCTCTCCCGGAATCGTCGCCGTCGACCCGCTTCGCGTGGTGATCGATACCCGCCGCGGGGGAATCAGCGGTCATGAGGCCCGCAAGATCCTATTCGACGAGCATCGCATCCACGTCGAGATGGCCACCGACAGCGCTATCGTCGCCGTGATCGGTGCGGGATCGGCGCCCGACATGGACAGGATGCTCCAGGCGCTCCATGCGCTGCCCGATACTGGCGCGGCCGGTATTCCGCCCATCACGCTTCCTATGCCCGGCGAGGCGGTGATGTCGCTGCGCGAGGCATACTTCTCGCCCTCTCAGCTGGTGCCCACCTCGGAGTGCATCGGCCGAGTGTCCGCCGAGTCGCTCGCCGCCTACCCACCTGGTATCCCCAACCTGTTGCCTGGCGAGATCATCACCGAGGAGGTCATCGACTTCCTGCTCCGCACGGCGCGTTCGCCGTTCGGACATGTCCGAGGCGCGGCCAAGCCCGACCTGAGCCGCATGCGAGTGCTTTTGAAGTGATCGAGCGGATGCATTGGTCACGAGTTCTGTCCCCAGGGGCGACGAAAGAGCTAGTAGGACCGACCAATTCGGTGCGAGAGCTATCGACCTCAAGAGGTCGGGGCCGGCATAATGCGAACGATGCCAGCACGGTGCGGTTGTGGAATTCCGATACCGGCCAGCCCATCGGTGGCCGCTCACGGGCCACAGTGACGCGGTGCTCAGTGTGGCGCTTAGCCCGGCGGCCGCCGCCTGGCCAACGCCAGCTACGACAATCGGTGCGGATCTGGCCCGCCATCGCCACTCCAGAAATGCTGTGCGACAAACTCACCGAAAACATGAGCCACACACAATGGCGGGAGAGGATCTCCGCGGACATCGAATACGTCGAGTTGTGCCCAGGGCTACCGATTCCGGGCGACTAGATCTAAGGAAGCAGGATAAGCCCCGATATCGCGGGTCGTCTTGCCCCGCGAATATAACGACCGCACCATCGAATTGGTCACCGGAGTTGTAGCCAAGATAAAGCGTCATCTCCGCCTGCAGCGACCGCTTCAGCACCGCCGTGGTCAATGCGTTGAGCTATTCATCGGAGTCACGGACCGCTCACCGTCGGCGCGTCGAATGCGCTTTGGGGTTTCGCGCGGTCACGAATGGATCGGCCTCGGTTCACCCGTTAGCGAGTTCTTCCGCCTGCCCGTGCGGCACTACCACCACCGGAACGGGTGAGCTGCGCAGGATTTTGGCCCCCCTGGACCCGAGAAACACCTGCGCGATCGGGCCGACTGCGCTCGAGCCGACCACCACCACGTCGTCATCGTCCCAGCCGACGTCGTCGATCGCCTCCTCCCAGCTCTCGCCGTGTCCGACCACGGTCTCCACTTGCCGTGGCACCTTCGCCAGCTCCTCGACCTGCTCGAGTGCGGCGTTCGCGCTCTTCTCGAGGTCAGTGATCCACTCCTTCAGCACCAGGTCCTCGGAGTCGGTGCCGAGCCTGGTCGTATATGCGGGGCGCGACCACACCGCGAACGACGCGATCCGCAGCGAAGCGCCGACCCCTGCCGCCACGCGGGCCGCGGCAAGCAGCAGGCTCTCCGCGCTCGCCGACCCGTCGTACGCCGCGGTCACCCGCTTCACCTTCGCCCCCGGCCGGCTCCGGAACCCGCGCGGCGACAGGGCGATGGCGACCGGCGAGCTGTGCAGCAACCGGTTGGTGACGCTGCCGAGCGAGATATGCCCGAACAGGCCGGCCGACGACGTACCGACCACGATCATGTATGCGTCGTACTGCTTGGCCACCTCGAGCAGGCCCGCAGCTGCGGACCGCGCGCTGTGCCGTTGGAACCTCGCCGATACGTCGCCGGGCAGGCTCTTGCGGGCTAATTCCAGTGCCTGGTCGGCGATCTCGTCGAGCTCCTTGCGGTACTCCGCGTCAATCCGGGCCATGCCGGGGACCCACGGCGCCGGAATGACAGAGCAGATCACCAGCTCGTCGCCGATGGACCGCGCCAGCATGCTGGCCAGGTGAAGTGCCGTCTTGCCACGTTCGTCGGGTGCGTAAGCCACGATCAGTGTCATTGCGCCGCGCCTAGTCGTGGATCAGGCCGACATGTTCGTGCCGGCCGAGATGAGAGTGCCTGAAGCCGTACACGGCAT
>JBKOYU010000412.1:0-11093 GCA_046725575.1 Actinomycetota bacterium
GGGTTGCTTAACGTGACCATGCCGTGCAGCCTCTTGCGCCTGCGATATTCCTCGATGGTCAGGCACTGCAGCTGCGACGAATTGCCCTGCTTGTTCTCCACGTAGCCGACGGACGCGACGAATGGCTCGATGACGTGGATCTTCTGCAGCGGCGTGACGATCAGCAACTGCAGACCCAGTTTCCGAAACAGGGTCAGCGCGAACCGCGTCGACTCGTCGGAACCGCGGCCGAACGCTTCGTCGATGACCACGAAGCGGAAATCCTTGGAGCGCTTCACGCCCCACTTCAGGTTGAACTGGTAGGCCAGCGACGCAGCGAGAATTGTGTACGCAAGCTTCTCCTTCTGGCCACCGGACTTACCGCCGGAATCGGTGTAGTTCTCGTGTTCGGTGTCGTCGGCGCGCCAGCGCTCCGACGCCGCGAACGTGCACCAGTTGCGCACGTCGGTGACCCGCTTGACCCAGTTGCGGTCCGCATCGGTCTGGCCCTCACGGCCGCGGAACTTTTCGATCAGGTTTTTCACCAGCAGGAAGCGGTCGTCGGAGTACTGGTCGGTGTCGTCTGCACCGATCGAGCCATCGCTGCATTGGCGCAACTCGTCGCGGAATGCGCGGATCTCCTGGTTGGGTGTCGGCGATTCCTCGAGCCGGATGTAGCGGCCCTCGTTGTAGTCGATGCCGACCAGCGACTCGTTGATGATGCCGATCCGCGACGAGATCAGCTCCACCTGTTTGTTCAGCTCGGAGTGAAACCCGGCGATGTCGCGAATCGTGTTGGTATTCAGATACTCCTTGAATGCCGCTTCGAATCTGGGCAAGTCGTCGCCGACGATTTTCGCCCGCAGCGCACGGTATTCGCCGGCAGATGCCACACTGTCGTCCATGTCCGCGGTCTCGGCGGGATACTTCTGGCGAAACGCGTTCATCCTTGCGACAATTCGGCGGCCCAGAGTATCCGACCTCGCGCCGATCCGTTCGGCCTCCGTGGTGATATCCCCGTACTGCCTGTGTTCCTCGGCGAGGCAGGCTTCGGCGGTATCCGGCGGTTCGCCGACCCGGGCCGCGAGTGCATCGAAGAAACGAGACGCCTCAGCGGCCGCCGGCTCGCTAGCCACCTGCACGGCCTCCGCCGCACCTTGCTGTGCGCGGTCACGATCCCGCGTCAGGCTCCCGATCTGCTGATTGATTTCCTGTCGTGTTCGCTCTTCGCTGTCGATCTGCGCCTCTGTCCGCTCGATTTCGGCACCGATTCGGGCGAGTTCGCCCGAGGCAGACTCCAATTCGTGCTTGCGCTTTTGGAGCCGGGCGACCTCGGCCACCATCGATTCCCAGTCGATGTCGTCGTAACAGGTCGCCACCTCGGGCAGTTTGTCCAGCGCGGACTTGCGCGCGACAGCCGCGTCGCGGCCGGTGCTCAACCCGTTCAATGCCTCGTCGACTCGATGTACTTCAGCTTGCACCCGTTGCGCGTCGGTCAGCAGCGCGTCGATCTTCTGCTCGTTGCTCCAGCCCAACACGTAGTGCCGACGATCGTTGATGCGGTGCGAGTCGTCCTTCTCGTGGCGCCCGCCCGGGGCCTTGATCTGCCCGGCGCGGGTCAGCGCGTAATCATGCCGTCGGAACTGGTCCATCGTGTCGACGCACACGTGGGGTGCGCGCTTGCGCAGTTCGCGTTCGATCCAGTCGTAGAACGCGCCGTCCTTGATGTCCAGCTTGTGTGCTAGGGCGTCGGCGGGTGGCATCGACGTGTCCTGCAGCGAAACCGTGGCGGGAACCCGGTAGTAGACGAGCTTGCCGCCAAGGTGATTGGCGTCTACCCAGTCGGACACCCGCGGATACAGTGCCTGCGGCACCAGCAGTGAGAGCCCGAAGCCACGCAACACCCGTTCGGCGGCGCCTTCCCACTCGACGTGCTGCGGCGCCACCTGAATCAGCTCACCAGCGAATGGAGCGGCCGCCGGCTCGATGCCCAGTTCCAAGCACAGCCGCTCGCGGATCCGCATGTTGCGGTCCGGTATGTTGCTCGGACGCTGCCGCAGGCTTGCCAGCTCAGCCGCTATCTCCGTCGACTCGGCGTCCAAGCCGCGTTTGGTCACGGCGCAGTCTGTGATTCGATTGTCGAGATCGGCAAGTTGGGTCTGCAACGCCACTGCCGCCAAGGCGATTTCATCCGACCTCTGCCCGAATAGCCCTTCATCGGAGACCGGTTCCAGCCCGGCAGCCACCAACAGGTCGTCATACCGAACGCGTCGTTCGCGACGGTCATCGCGGCGCGCCGACCTGTCATCGATACGTCGCTCGATCTCAGCGATCTCCGCTCCGCCATGGCCAGCTTGTTCCAACTGCAGGCTCTTGAGCGTGGCACGCAAAGCAACCAGGTTGCCTTCAATGCCTGCCAACCTGTGCCTGGCATCGGCGAGCGCAGCGGACAGCGTCTCGGCGCGACGGGTGTGTACTGTCTCACGCAGCCCGGCGTAGTAGTAGCGCAGCCCATCCCGCTGGCCGTGGAGGTCGCCAAGCGTGGTCTGCAACTCGTCGTAGGTATCGCAGTCCTCGACCAGCGGCTTGAGGTCGGCCAGCTGACTGCGCGCCTTGACCACGGCGTCGTGTGCGCGAGTCAGGTCCTCGAAATGCGCGACGAGCTTGTCCACCCAGGAAGCGGCATCGAAGGGCTCGAGCATGTGCTCGCGGACAAACTCGTTGAGGTCACCGACCGATTTCATCGACACCGTCTGGTGGAACAGATCCATAGCCTGTTCGGAGGCGATCGCGAGCTTGCGCCGGTAGTCACGGCTGTATTCGGGAAAGTGGTCGTAGACGGCGGCACCGCTCTTACGCAGCCGCTTGCGCAGATTGGGTAGCTCGGAGCCGAAATCGCTGAAGTGCCCGGAGATGGACATCTCGGCATCGGCCGTCACGTAGAACCGCTCCGGCTGTCCGCCGACACCTTCCTTCATCCAAAACACCTGCGCCAGTGTCATATCGGCGTTGAAGCCGGTGTTGCGGAAGTGACCCAGCACTACCGAATACGAGCCGGTCCCCCGCAGGCCGACCGGCCGGGAACTGCCCGTCGCCTCGTTGCGTTCGGACTTGTAGTACCCGAGAACGTATGAGCGCAGGTCGCGCTCGCGGGACTGGGCGCCAGCGGCTTTGTTGTAGGCAATGCGATGTGCGGGCAATAGCAGTGTGGTGACGGCGTCTACCAGAGTCGATTTACCCGATCCAATGTCACCGGTGAGTAACCCGTTGTGCCCGTTCATGTCCAGCCGCCACACCCGTTGGTCAAAGGTGCCCCAATTGAGCACCTCCAGGCGCTGCAGCCGGAAGCCGGTGGTGTTGTCGGTGTCGGAGTAGTCGAGGTCGGTCGGCGGGAATAACGCGGTCACTGGCTGTCCTCCAGTTCGGCGGCGTACTCGGCTAGGCGCGCGTCGAAATCCGACAGCCACTGACCGTCGACGAACGCCTTCAGCACCCGGCGCACTTCCAACTGGTCGTCTTGCTTGGGCAGCCGCCGCAGGAACCCGAGCTCGACCACCTTGCCGATGGTGCGGTCGATCATGTCGACGGTCCGGGCCTCGTTGCTCGATGTGGCCATGAACATGGTCATCATGTCGACGATCTGGTCGCGGCTGAGGATGAGTCGGAAGCCATCGTCGGTGGCGTCGAATTCGGCGAGCTTCTTGCGTAGTAGCGCCAGCATCAGACTAGTGTGGAAGGACAATGCGTGCCTGGCGATCAAGCGCGGGATTGGCGGCGAATCAACGTCTGGGGCATCGGGTTTGGATCTCAGGAACGCGTACCCTTCGGCCTCGTCGACCACCACCGTCAGCCCCATTGTGGCGACGTAGTCGCTGACCCGGGGAACAAGTTGGACAAGGTGCTGCCAGACCTGTTCGTGGCTGTCGCGATACACCACGCCCTTCATGAGGTGGGTCACCACAAGCGGCAGACTCAGATCATTGCGCGAGACGCTCCTGGTCGTGGTCATGTGCTCACACCTTGATTAGATCCTTTGCGTGCGTATATGACTCGGGGCAACGTCGCTGTCCTCGCCACCCCGCTATCGTCAGTCCATCCGACGCTGTCGCGAGCACTCTCGTCGAACACCGTCGTGAACCCCTCGTCGTCAAGGGACAAGTACGTCACCAGCTCCGAAAGCCCATGCGTGATCGGGCTTTCCGCGACGACATCTGGCAATCCGATCTGCGGTCGCCGGTGTAGCGCCTTACGCACCGACCTGATCAGCGGCGCCGGGTCCACATAAGTTTGCTCGAACAGCGCCGTGGTTTCACTGTCGAAATTGCCCTGCTCGATGCGGGCACTGTTCACGACGGTGCTGCGTGCCCTGATGTAGAGCGGGCGCTCCATCGGGAGCCGTATCGTCGGGGCGGTCGCATCGATCTCGTGGCTGAAATCGCTGCCGACCCGGTCACGCAGCGCTAGCGACTGAGATTCGATGCTGCGCAGCAGCTCCATGACGCGGCGGTTTTCCAACCACACCTGGTCGTCGAGGAAACGGCGCAGCTGTTCGGAGAGTTGGCGGACGGTCGATTGAGCGCGTTCGCCTGCGTCGAGCCAATCGTGGTGGATGTAACGCAAGCGGGAATCGCCGTGGTCGGCCAGGTCGAGCCGGTGTACCCGATCCAGCAAGTCGGTCAGTTCCCGTTGTCGGGCCGGGGATAGCAGCAGATCGTAGAACGCCTGGAAGCTGCGGCCCTGGTCGGAATCCGTGATACTGCTGCGATCACCGACCACCTCGTCCAGTAGCTGGCCCTTGGAGCCGTCCCACGTCGTGATCCGCTCACGCAGCCCGCGGTCCAGCAGGCGGAAGTTGGCCTCGACCTCGCGGAAATCGGCGAGCAGCGCTCGCGCCGTCTCGGCGAACTGCTGGTAGCGGTCCCTCTGCGAAGTGGGGTCGAGCACCGCGAAATCGCCGCCCTCGACGGCCGCGATCTCCAGGTCGATTTCGTGGCGTCGGCGGTGGAGCTCAGCCAGCCGGGTATCCGCGTCGGTTTCGGAGCCGAACACCAGCTGACGCAGCAACTCGAAGATCGTGTTGAGCCGGGATTCGGTCCCGACGAACGATCGGTCGCGCAAATTGCGCACCCAGGCCACTGCCCGCTCTACGGCAGGGGTGGCGTCATAGTGCGGTTCATCAGAGTCCGGCGGGTAGAACTTGCGCAGCCACCCGGCGTCCGGCGCGGCCCAGTCGTCGAGATATGCCCTCGCCGACTTGGGATACGTTCCCTCCCCGAGTCGCTCGTTGAGGGCGTACAGCTCGTCGTCGAGTCGGTTGATCAACTGTGACGCTGAAATGTCGCGGACATTGTCTTCGACGAACACCCGGCCGAGGAAGGACAACACGAGTGGCGCATTGTCGGCGCGCAAGAGCCGCCAGGCGGGATTTCCAGCCCGAAGCGCCGCGACCTCCTCGTACTGCATCGACCTAAGGTAACCGCGGCCACCGACACTGACCCGCCACGAGCGCGCGTGTTTTCAGGTTATTTCCCGGCGTGTCGGCCGCACGCTCGCGGCGTAGCGGCTTACGGCATGTCAGCCACGCAGCGGAACCCGATATGCGTCGTCGCGCTGTCCTGTGACTGCGGCGAGCGCGCCGCCGGGCGATAGCGGTGGCAATACTCGGGCGCGCACAGGTGCGAGCCGCCCTTGAGCGTCTGATTCACCGCCGGGTCCGGCGCTAGATCTGATGTCGCCGGCCAAGCGGCTACGGAAGGCCCGCAACAGGACTCCACCGGTCCGTCCAGCCGGTGGTGCAGCGAAAATTGCGTCGTCGTCCACTCCCACACGTTGCCGATCATGTCGACCAGGCCGAATCCGTTCGGGGGGAACGTGCCGACCGGCGACGTGCCGGCCCAACCGAGCGCACCGTCATTGCGGTACGGGAACCGTCCCTGCCAGGTGTTGGCCATCAACTGCCCGCCCGGAGCGGCATCGTCACCCCACGCGTATGTGGTCGTGGCGCCGCCGCGGGCCGCGTACTCCCACTCGGCCTCGGTCGGCAGTCGACGACCCGCCCAGCGGGCGTAGGCCGCCGCATCGGGGTAAGCGACCTGCACCACCGGGTGGTCGAGGCGATCCTCGATACCGCTGTCCGGGCCGAACGGGTGGCGCCAGTTGGCGCCCGGCACCCAGGCCCACCACTGCCGCCAATCACGCAGATCCACCGGGCCGCTGGTGGGCCGGAACACCAGCGCACCCGGCACCAGATCCTGCGGCGCCGCTCCCGGGTACAGCGCGGGATCCGGGGCCTGCTCGGCGACGGTGACGTAACCGGTGTCGGCGACGAACTCGGCGAACTGGGCGTTGGTCACCGGGTGGCGTTCGACGGCGAAGGCGGCGACGGTCGCGGTGTGTACCGGCGCCTCTTCTGGATAGAACTGCGTTGAGCCCATCCGAAAGGGCCCACCCGGCAGCTCGACGAGCTCGCTGAGCATGACATTCAAGGTAGAACGATCTCGAAGTCCTCGGTCAGCAGCGCTGCCGCCGCATCGAAGCCGGGTGTTCCCGTCGGGGCCTGCACGTGCACGGCGACGAGATAGTTGCTGCCACTGTTGGTCCAGATATGGACGATGCGGTCTTCGTATTCGACGGCGTTCTGGGGCGTGTCCGACCATGCGCCCATCAGCTTCTGCCCGCTGTATCCGCAGAGTTGGCCGGGTAGCACGCTGACGCTGCTGACGGCCGATTCCGCCATCAGGTCATCGGTGTACTTCCTGAACGCCGCCGCCGGATCCAGCTGGGTCACCGCGATCGTGATCGTCGCCTGCATACCGCCCGGACCGTCCAGCCGCCCGCCGACATCCCCGGTGCCCGCGGCCATCGACCACTTGTCGGGTACGCCGACCGTGATCCTGGGCGCCTGCGGGTCGTCGACCGCGGCCGTCATCCGCACGCTCGGTTTGATCGTCTGCGAGCACGCGACGGAGTTCGGCGGCACCGGCGCCCGCGTCGTGGGAACGACGCCGTACACAGACTGGTCGCCCTGCTGGGTCGGCTGGGTTGTCGCCGATGGCGGTGACGGCGTGGTTGCGCCCGGGCCCTCGCCCGCGACGGGGACTCCGTCGCTGGTGCGGACGCACGCGGCCGCCAGGCAGGCCAGCGTGAGCGCCGCCCATCCAACGCGCTTCATCAGTCTTTCGCGAAAGCCCGGGCGAACTCTCGTTCCAAATCCACATACGGCTTGCCGGAGACGTCAACGTTCACCTGTGCGATGGTGCCACCTGTGAACGGGAACGGCGCCTTGTACGCCCGTGACACGGGCGATCCGGTGTTCTGTCCGATGCTGAGGGTGGCGCCGGCGAGCCCGAACGTTCCAGGGTGGATCTTCATGCCGGACAGCGACGCCACCTCGGCATCGTCGATGTAGAGCGTCGCGTCGCCGACCGGGGTGTGGCTGCCCTCCACCGTCCCGGTGCGCGCATATGCGACCCCGAAGGTGTGCTTGCCCAACGGCACGGCATCCGCGGACGACAGCCGCTGCTCCTCCTCGCCGAGGAAGTTGTAGATGTAGTGCAGTCGCCCGTCCTGGACGAACAGCACGTGGCCACCATGCGCGCCGCCGTGTTTGATGATCACGCCCACGGCGCCGGCGGTGTCGACGGTCACCTCGGCGATGATCGCGAACGACCGGCCCTGAATCTCGACGGCGGCGCCCATGCCTACGTCCGCGGTGCCGGGGTAATAGGTGTATGCCTCGCGCGTGCCGGCCAGGTAGGGCCGATACCGCGACATCGTCTCCAGGATGTTCAAGTCGGCCAGCGGCAGGCCGTTGTATTTGTCGGCTTCGCTGAACCACAACTTCTTGAGTTCCTCGAGCTTGTCGGGATTCTCGGCGGCCAGATCGTGGCACTGGCTGCGGTCGGCCTCGATGTGGAACAGCTCCCAGCGGTCCTTGTCGAAGTTCGACCATCCTGCCGGCGATGCGGCGTGGACGGTGTTGGCGAACCAGCCCTTGCCCCAGATGCCGCGAGTGCCGAGCATCGCGTAGAACTGCGTCTCCTTGCCGGTGGGTGCCGCCGGATCATCAAGGGCCAGTTTGATACTCACGCCGTCGAGTGGTTTCTGCGGAACGCGCCTGACGGTCGCGGGAGGGGTGATGTCCAGCATGTCGTACACGGTCGGGGTGATGTCACAGACGTTGACGTAGTTGTCCCGCACTTCCCCATGTGCGGCAATGCCCTTGGGCCAGGAGATGATTGCGGTGTCGGCGATGCCGCCTTCGTGTGAGGCGTAGCGCTTGAACAACTTGTACGGCGTGTTGAACGCCATCGCCCACCCGATCGGGTAGTGGTTGTAGGTCTCCGGTCCGCCGAGGTTGTCGATGAACCGCAGGCTTTCCTCCACGGTATCGATGTAGCCGTTGAAGAACTTGACCTCGTTCACCGATCCGTTCGGGCCGCCCTCGCCGCTGGCGCCGTTGTCGGAGATGACCACGATGATCGTGTTGTCGAGCTGGCCAGACTCCTCCAAATAGTCGAGGATGCGGCCGATTTGGGCGTCGGTGTAGGACAGGAAACCGGCGAACACCTCGGCCATCCGCGCGAATAGCCGCTGCTCGTCGGCGTTGAGCGAATCCCACGGACGGACGGTGTCCTGCTGTGGCCACGGTTCGCCGTTGGGCCCCTTGACATCCAAATACGGGTTGATCGGAGACAGCTCGGTGTCCGGCGGGACGATGCCGAGCCGCTTCTGGTTCTCGAGCACCACCTCGCGGTAGTGCTCGTAGCCCATGTCGAACTTTCCGGCGTACTTATCGGCCCAGTCCTTGAACACGTGGTGCGGCGCATGCCCGGCGCCCGGGCAGACGTAGGAGAACCACGGCTTGTCGGGTGCGATCACCTTGGCGTCGCGGATGAATTCGATTGTCTTGTCGGCGATGTCCTTGGACAGGTGGTAGCCGTCCTCGGGAAGCGCGGGCGGCGCGACGGGGTGGTTGTCGTAGACGAGTTCGGGGTACCACTGGTCGGTCTCGCCGCCCATGAAGCCGTAGAACCGCTCGAAGCCCCGCGACAATGGCCAATGTCGTTTGGTGGAGGCGAGATTGGACTCTTCGAGCGGTGTCAGGTGCCACTTGCCGACGCAGTAGGTGTTGTAGCCGTTCTCGACCAGCACCTCCGACAGCAGCGCGGTGTCGTTGGGGATTCGGCCGTTGCACCCTGGGAACCCGTCGGTGAATTCCTCGATGGTGGCCATCCCAACGGTGGTCGGGTTGCGCCCGGTCAGCAACGAGGCCCGAGTGGGCGAGCACAGCGCGGTGGTGTGGAACTGCGACAGCCGCACTCCGCGTTCGGCGATGCGGCTCATCGCGGGCATCTCGACGAGCCCGCCGAAGCAGTCCCATGTCGCGATGCCGGTGTCATCCCACACGAGATACAAGACGTTGGGCGCATCCTTGGGTGCCGTCGGCGCGGCGTACGGTCCCCAGTCCGGCTCGGAATCCCGAATGTCCAACTCGATCTTGCCGTTGAATTCCGTCACCATGGCAGCCTCGTCCCGGGTATCGGATCGCCGTGTCTTCGACGATCGCCCGGAGACTACACCCGCTGCGTAGCCGTTAGCTGAGAAATTGACGACGGTGCTAGTACGTGTCGCCGATTCAGCCACCATTGCACCGTGAACAACGGAATCGTCCAGCCCAACCAGGCGCCCACGCCCGCCACGAACCACACGAAGTGCTGTTCGCTGCCACCAAAGACACTGTCCTGCAACGGCTGGCACATGATGATCAGCTGCGGCACGATGTCGCTGTACCGCCACGTCGCCAACAAGGACGAGCTGATGACGTTCATGTTGTCGACCGCGCCAGACCCACCGCCCACACCCGACGATCCGTCGGATTGGCGTGGCGCGCTTACCAATTGGGCTGCCGGGCTATGGGACGTCTACCACCGGCACCCGTGGATCCTGCAGACTGCCGCGGCGGGTCCGCCGGCAGACCCGGGACAACTAGCGTGGCTGGACGCCGGGCTCGCCACGCTGGGCGGCACCGGCCTGGCCGAACGGGACAAGCTGGCAGCAGTCATGGCGATACTGCATTACGTCCGCGGCGCGGCCGCACTGGACATCGAGGCCGCCGGCATCGACGGACCGGAATACCCCGCCCTGCTTCGCCGGCTGTTGGATGCCGACCGGTTCCCGGCGCTGGCAGCTGCGCTGGAGGCCGGGGTTTTCGACGATGCCGACAACGACCACCTCGCCGAGTTTCACTCGGGTCTGGGCCAGCTGCTCGACGGCATCGCCGCGAAGGTCACCAGCATGCGCTGAGGATGCAGACTTCTTCGATGCCGTCATATCTCGCTGCCGCGCTTCGTCAAAGACATAGCGACCGTGACAACGCAATGGCGAGGAGGAGCAGATGGCCAACCAACCCGACACCGGACCGATCACGCTCATCAACGTCTTCGAGATTCGCTCTGACGACGTCGAACAAGTTCCTGCAGGAGTGGCGGGACCGCGCCCAGTTCATGGGCAGACAACGCACCCCGCGATTTACCGCGCCGTCATCGAAACCACCGCGGAGTAGCGATGCCAAAACCGTATCGAGTCGGCCTCTTTGTGCGAGCCAACAACGCCGTCATGCGAACGCTCATCCGTGCCGGCGTCAGGATTGGAACGTTCGCCGTCCTGACAGTTCCCGGCCGCAAGACTGGGCAGCCGGTGAACGTACCGCTTGTCGTGTTTCCCCACGGCGGCAACCGCTATTTGGTTGCGTCGTACGGCGTTGTCAACTGGGTGCACAACCTTCGCGCCTCCGACGGCCATGCCGAACTGCGCCGCGGCCACACAACCGAGACAATCACCGCGATCGAACTGCCGCCTGAACAAGCGGGGCCGGTCCTGCGTTACAGCGTGCAGACCGGCCCGCCCGGCGTTCCCCGGCCGATCGTCCGCATATTCCGGCGATTTTTCGTGTTGCCATATCTCGACGTCGACATGAACTCGTCGGGCGACGATTTCGTGCGATCGGCGGTCAGCCACCCGGTGTTTCAAGTCCAAACCGCGTGAGCGGTCAGTACTCCTACAGGCTCCCGCAATGTGGTTGCGGTTTTTAAACGCGTCATCATCTGTTGACG
>JBKOYU010000687.1:0-5685 GCA_046725575.1 Actinomycetota bacterium
GTGCGGCCCGACATCGTCACCATGGTGTGGCAGCCGATTCCGCCGCCGGCCAGCGATCCGTCGGGTACCGCGGTCGATCGGTTGTGCGGACAGCCACTGCAGAAGTACGGTGCGCGGTTGGTTGGAAGCACTTCAAGCGACAAGGACGGCGGGGGGGCTTTCTTAAGTTCGAGCCGACCGCCGAGCACGCGGCGCAGCGGGGCCAGTAGACGTCCGGCGGTGAGTTCTCCTCCTGCAGGAATCAACAGCCTGCCCGTGCAGTCCTTCTTGCCGAGGATCCGCGGCGCACCCGTTCGGCCGTAGAGGATTTCGCGAACCTGGGTCTCGATGAACGCGGTCTTGTCCTCGATGACGATCAGTTCCTCGAGGCCCTCGGCGAAGGCGGCGACCCTATCGGGCCCCAGCGGCGTGGGCATGCCGATGCGCAATAGCCTGACACCGGCACGGTGGAGCGCGAAGTCGTCTGCGCCCAGATCGGCCAGCGCCTGCCGCACGGAGTCGAAAGTCGTTCCCGTGGCGGCGATGCCGATGGTCGCGTGGGGTGGATCGAGCTCGATCACGTCGAGCGCATTGGCGATACCGTAGGCGCGCACGACCTCGGCTCGGGGTCCGTAGAGGTCGGCCTCGGCGTCGAGGCTGTCGGTCGGCGCGGCCATCGGCCGCTGCCGGTAGACGAACGGCCGTCCTTCCCACTGCACTTGGGGAACGACGATGTCGGTGTGGACGTCGCTGCCGTCGACGGACCAGGCGCCGTCGGCGACATCGGCGACGATCTTGAGCGCCACCACGCATCCCGAAGCACGCGACATCGCCACACCGTGCATAGCCATCGTGATGATCTCGCGGGCGTTGCGCGGGAACAGAACCGGGATTCCGAGAGCGGCCAACGAACGCTCGCTGACGGCGGGCACGGTGGACGATTTGGAGGCTGGGTCGTCGCCGACCAAAAGCAGCATCCCGCCGCGCGGGTTGGCGCCGTACATATTGGCGTGCCGTAGGGCGTCGGTCGCCCGGTCAAAGCCGGGCCCCTTGCCGTACCAGACTCCAACGACTCCATCGTGCGTGGCGGTGCCCATGGGTAGATCGGCTTGACTGCCCCACACCGAGGTCGCGGCTAACTCCTCGTTGAGGCCGGGGACGAAGGTGATGTCGTGTGCCGCCAGAACATCAGGCATCGCTGCGAGCATCCGGTCGACACCACCGAGCGGGCTGCCCTGATACCCCGAGACGAACGTCGCCACCCGCAGGCTGGCACGCGCGTCGCGCTCGTGCTGTTCGACGAGTGCCCGGGCGATGGCCTGCACACCGGTGAGCACCACTGGACCGGATCCCGTGCGGTAGCGATCACGCAGCTCGTAGGGCTGCCGGTCTGGTCGGCGGATGTCGAGATCTGTCATCTGGGTAGCCACCTAGGCGCTCGATGGGCGTATTGCTTCTTCAAGGGTCACACTGGCACGCATAGTGAGCAAGCTAAAAGGATACTATTGAGCATGTTGCCCATATTTTGCTGATTGTGACGTGCAATACTGAGCGACATGACGAGGTTGGACCGGACGGATGCCCGACTGCTCTTGGCGCTGTGTGACGCACCGCGCGCCACCGGAGTGCAACTGGCAAGCAAGCTGAACCTGGCGCGGAACACCGTGCAGGCGCGGCTGGCTCGGTGGGATCACGAGAAGGTCCTCGCCCCGATCGACCGCTGCGTGTCGCCGCGCGACCTCGGTTATCCGCTAAAGGCATTCATCACCGCGGTGGTCGATCAACACAAGCTCGAGGACGTCATCGCGGCGCTTGAGACCGTCACGCAAGTCACCCAGGTCACCGGGCTCTCAGGTGCTGCCGATCTGTTGATCGGTGTGGTGGCAACCGATGCAGACGACCTGTATCGCGTGGCCGGACTGGTACTCGCGGTGCCCGGGGTTGAACGCACAACGATGTCGGTCGCGATGCGCGAGGTCGTCGCCTACCGCACGCGACCCCTGCTGGAGGAACTTGCACGCAAGCAGTGAGATACCCCGATTTTCGGGCAGTCGATGTTGAAAAAAGGCCAGACTTTTCGGCTGGCCTATTTCACGATGTGGAGCTGCAGGGAATCGAACTCGCCATAGAAATCGCGCTGACCAGCGGAGACGCTGCTTTCGATCACGCGAAGATGGGTGAATTGACGCGAAAGTACGTGCGGAAACGCGAGAAGTGTTGATGGTGAACATCCGCTCGCCGTATACGTCATCGGGGCAATCGCTGACGCGCAGACTGCGGGCCGGATTCATCCAGACGCCGATGCGGGCGAACTCGGCGTGATCTTCATGACCGGGCTTTTCGCCTTACTGGCAACGGGGATTGAGGTGCGCGCCGCGATATTGGACCGCTATGTGAAGACGATCGTCCAGGGAATGGAGACACGATGACCACCACCGGCATCGACGGTTACCGCGACTACCTCGCACGCCGGGACGGCGACGCCGACCTGCCGAACCGGCGCCTCGCCAGCCGTGAGGAGTTTTTCGCAGCGTGGAGGCGAATCCAGTGAGCTCCAAACTCTCCATGAATCGGGGTGTGTTCGCGCGGAACCTTCTGCGGCGGAAGCCTGAACCAGGCGTCGACCGGCGAATGCTGTTCCTCCTGGCCACCGCCAAACTCAATCAAGCGGAGCGCTTCGGCGTCGGCCTCGGAGAGACCTACGGAAAAAACAGTGGCGACGACGTACCACCGGAGCGGGGGTACATGGAGCTCGAGGAGCACTATCACACCCGCCTACTGGCCTACGTGCTGAACATATTCGGCCTGCCGTTCCAAGTAATCGCACCGCCATTTGTGATGCGCCAGTTCGTCAAGACTGCTGTATTCCTGCCCGAGCGAATGAGTTTCATGTTTGTAGGTGCCGCAGAAATGGCGGGTTGCGTCATGTTTCATCAGCTGCGCCGCATCGGAGTCGAGCTGTTCGCCGACGAGCCCGAAGTTGCCGGACGGATCGACCGGCTTTACAGCGAGATCCTCACTGACGAGGTGGGACACGTCGGCTACTGCGCGGCGCGCTGCACCCCTGCCGAACGAGCGATCATGCGTCGCCTCTACCCGCGAGTCGGTCGGCTGTTTGCTAGACAGACATTTGAAATCAGCCTTCTCACCGATCGCGATGAACTTCATGCACTGCTGGACCGGCCCTTCAACGTGGACGAACTTAACCAGCTCCGATGCAAGATCTGCATCGATCGAGGTGACGTGCCTGACTAGCGGTAAGTGGAAGCTGTGAACGGTCGGGGCGGCAGAGTCGCCCCGACTGGCGCGGTCGCTGTAACCGGCGTGCTATGGGACTCCGCTGCTCGGGACCGCGACACGCCCAAGCTCTGAAATCGGCTGCGTGGCAACGCCCTGCTCTTATCGTGAGCGCAGCATCCCCGTGGAGGTGGGCAGGTGAGCAGCAGCCCGTTCGATGGAATGTCCCGGAGAGAATTCTTCGCCACGGTGACGGCGGCGGGCGGTACGGCGATGCTGGCATCGTGGGCGAACCCGATCATCGACAAGGCGTATGCCGCGCCGGTTAATTCGGGCTCGCTACGGGACATCGAGCACATTGTGCTGTTCATGCAGGAGAACCATTCGTTCGACAACTATTTCGGAACACGCTATGCCGTCGAGGGATTCGGCGACACACCCAGCGGCGCCGACCCACCGGCGATCTTCAAGCAGCACGGCTGGGACCCGGCCACGAAGACGGTGGTACCGGTGGGAAGCCCTGACTTCGAATCCACCTACACGTTGCCGTTCCGCCTCGACACCACACACGGGACCAGCCTGTCCGGCGAATGCGTCAACGATCCCGACCACTCCTGGATCGGCATGCACCAGGCATGGAATAACGGCGGCAACGACCGTTGGCTTCCGATGTCGGCGGCCACCCGGTCGGTGGGAAACACGCCTGCGCTCATGGGGTACTACACCCGCGAGGACATCCCGATTCACTACATGCTGGCAGACAAGTTCACCATCTGTGACCACTATTTCGCCTCGGTGATGGGCCCGACCGTCCCCAATCGGCTGTACTGGCTCAGCGCGTCGATCGACCCGGACGGAAACTTCGGCGGTCCCCAGGTCGAAACTCCTCTGATCTGGCCGAAGTTCAGGTTCTCCTGGAAGATCATGCCCCAGGCGCTCGAGGAGGCTGGCGTCAGTTGGAAGGTCTACAACAACCGAGAGATCGGGCCCATCAATCGAGTCCTCTTCGACGGGCTGGTCGGCTCGTTCAAGCAGGCCGTTGATCCGAAATCCAAGCTCTGGATCAACGGCATCACTCCGCGGTATCCGTTGAACTTCGCCGCCGATGTCGCAGCCGATCGACTTCCCCAGGTCTCGTGGGTGATCCCGCCGCTCCTTGAATGCGAGCACCCCGCGCTGCCGGTTGCCCTGGGCGCGGTCGGAATCGTCAACATGCTCAGGATCCTGCTGCTCAATCCGAAGGTATGGGAGAAAACGGCAGTGATCGTCAGCTACGACGAGAACGGCGGCTTCTTCGACCATCTCTCGCCGCCGACGGCGCCCCCGGGTACTCCGGGAGAATTCATCCCACCATCAATCGTGAACAACGTGTCCGGCTCGGGCGGTATCACCGGCCCGATCGGGTTCGGCAACCGGGTGCCGTGCCTGGTGATCTCGCCCTACAGCCGCGGCGGGCGCGTCGACGACACCGTCTACGACCACACTTCTCAGCTCCGGTTGATCGAGACACGGTTCGGTGTGCCGATTCCCAACCTGCCGAACGAATGCTGGCGCCGCAGCATCACGGGCGATATGACGAACGCATTCGACTTCAGCACCTTCAACCCCGATCGACCCAAACTTGGCGCGCCGGTGCTACAGGCGATACCGAAGCTGGCCCAGTGTGTGCCGAACGCCGTTACCGGGACACTGAATCTGGGCAAGCCGTATCCGGTGCCGTACCCGCAGACGATGCCGGTTCAGGAGTCAGGGCCACCGACCTAACGGCCCAGCCGCAGATCCCTACGGAGCCGCTTGTCCGTACCGAGGGCTCATCCAACGAATCGCCGAATCACCGCCAGCAAGCGTCCGACTGACTGACGGGTTCGGCGAAGCGCTCCACAGTGGCGACAAGGAACTCGACCAGGGACACCATGGCTCGGTTACGGCGTCGAGCAGCCGGGCGCAGTCATCGTGGTTCAGCCAGATCATGTCGGGGCGTTCGCTGACCGGCAGCCGCTGCTTAGCGGGGGGTTCGACGCAGTGTGATGTGCGGCCGAGAAATGGCCGCTCATCCGCGCCGTTTTGGTGGAGCTGCCGGGAATCGAACCCGCTACGAAAATCCAGGTGACCTGCGGAAACACCGAACTTGAGTACGCGAAACGACGCGAAAGTACGTGAAACGACGTGCGGTTACGTGAAAAGTGTTGACGGCGTCAACAAGACGAGATGGTCCCCGGGTCGAGTCCGAAGACCTGCACGGCGGCAGATTTTCCCTTCAACTCGTGGAATCCCCGGCGATGAGGCCGGGCTGCCGGGCAACCAGTTCGTCGACGCAGTGATGGGTGAGAAGGATCGCATCCCCGGTGGTGTTGGTGAGCTGCTCGACACGGGCGGCGACGTTGACGGTGTCACCGATCAGGGTGAACTCCAGCTTCCCTGCGGCGCCGATGGTGCGCGCGATCACCACACCGGTGTTGATCCCAATGC
>JBKOYU010000422.1:0-4428 GCA_046725575.1 Actinomycetota bacterium
GAGTGGCACCACCCATCGAAACGGTCGAGCCTGTTCGGCCGCCGCACGCATTCCCGCGCTGTAGTCAATGACCGCCTGGGCCAACCGAGGGTCGCTGATGCGGTCGCCACGTCGGGCGGTGCGAACCACGGCCACACGTTCCTTACCGGAAAGTTGCTTGGCGCCCGGCCAGTACCGTGCCATTCGGCGAGGTATCCAGATGCCGTAGACAAGACCGGTAATGACGAGCACGATGACCGCCGACAGCAGGAGTCCGGAATCGATCCATCCCAAGGCGCCGAGGAAGAAACCCACCGGAAGCCCGACAACCAGCCCCCGGTGCACCCCACCGCCCGACCACGCCAACGCCGGCACCGTGACCACACGGCAATTCTGACTCCAGTTGTCGCGCATAGGGGGCAAACGCAAACAGTGCCCGCTGCGTTATCCCCAAGGTGAGTCCGTCACCCCTGTCCCAACGGTTCCTATGCCTTACGGTGGTGGGGTGGCGACGCTTGAAGATCTCGAAGCGCGCGTAGCAGCACTCGAAGCCTCGCAGGCCGACTATCGCGCTGTTCTCGCGGCCGTCAACGCGTTAGGCGCCAACCAGCGTGAACACTCCCTGCGGCTGACGTCTGTCCAGACGCGATTGGATAGGGTCGACACACGTCTAACGGGGGTGGAAACTCGGCTCGCCGACTTCCGCCAAGAAACAGGGGCCCGATTCCGCTCCGTTGACGAGCAGCTCGCCGAGATCAAGGACCTGATCATCGGCCGCCGCAACGGCACTTAGACAGTAAAGCCCAACGCCCGCAACTGCTCTCGCCCGTCCTCGGTGATCTTGTCCGGCCCCCACGGCGGGTTCCAGACCCAATTGATCTTCAGATCATTGACCAGGCCGCTGCCGATCAGCGCGGTGCGCGACTGGTCCTCGATGACGTCGGTGAGCGGACAGGCCGCCGAGGTGAGCGTCATGTCGATCAACGCGACATTGCCCTGCTCCCCTTTTTCGACATTCATGTCGTAGACGAGGCCGAGGTCGACGACGTTGATCCCGAGTTCCGGGTCGACGACGTCCCGCATTGCCTCCTCGATGTCGGCGAGCAGTTCGTCGTTAGGCACTGCGGTCTCGCTCATCCTGCGTCTCCTCACTGGCTTGCACCAACGCGTCTTTGAAAGCCATCCAGCCCAACAGCGCGCATTTCACCCGCGCCGGGTACTTCGCGACACCGGCAAACGCGATGCCGTCTCCGATTACATCCTCGTCGCCCTCGACCGTCCCGCGCGAGGACACCATCTCGGTGAACGCCGCGACGGTCTTGAGCGCGTCGCCGACGCTCTGGCCGATCACCTGATCGGTGAGCACCGACGTCGAGGCCTGGCTGATTGAACAGCCCAGCCCGTCATAGGACACGTCGGCGATCCGCTCCCCGTCGTCGCTCAAGGTCACCCGCAGCCTGACCTCATCGCCGCACGTCGGGTTCACCTGATAGGACTCGGCACTGTACGGCTCGCGCAAGCCGCGGTGATGCGGGTGCTTGTAGTGATCGAGGATCACTTCCTGATAGAGCTGCTCCAGCCGCACTATTCAGTCCCTGCCGAAGAACTCGACCGCGTGCCGCACACCGGCCACCAGCCGGTCAACCTCGTCGAGCGTGTTGTAGACGGCGAACGACGCCCGCGCGGTCGCGGCGATGCCGAACCGGCGATGCAGCGGCCACGCGCAATGGTGGCCAACCCGTACCGCCACGCCGTCGTCGTCGAGTACCTGCCCCACGTCGTGGGCATGGATGCCGTCGACCACGAACGCCACCGGCGAACCGCGATTTTCGAGTGATTTCGGACCGATGATCCGCACCCCGTCGATGCCCGACAGCCCCTCGAGCGCCGCCGCCACCAGCTCCGCCTCGTGCGTCTCCACCGCCGCCATTCCGATGTCCTGCAGATACCGGGCGGCAGCGGCCAGCCCGACCACCTGTGACGTCATCGGCGTACCCGCCTCGAACCGCTGCGGCGCCGGCGCGTAGGTGGTGGCCTCCATGTGGACGGTCTCGATCATCGAGCCCCCGGTAATGAACGGCGGCATCGCGTTGAGCAACTCACTCCGGCCGTACAGCACCCCAATGCCGTTGGGGCCCAGCATCTTATGTCCGGAGAAGGCCGCATAGTCAACGTCCAAAGCATGCAAATCGACCGGCTGATGCGGCACCGACTGGCAGGCATCCAGCAGCGTCAGCGCACCGACCGCCTTCGCGCGCGCGACCAGCTCCCCCACCGGGGCCACCGCACCGGTGACATTCGAGTGGTGGCTGAACGCAACCACTTTCACGCGTTCGTCGAGAGCCAGCGAGTCCAGGTCGATGCGGCCATCCTCGGTGACGCCGTACCAGCGCAAAGTAGCACCGGTGCGACGGGCCAGCTCCTGCCACGGGATCAGGTTGGCGTGGTGCTCCAGCTCGGTGGTGACGATGATGTCGCCCGGTCCGACGGCGTGCTCAAATCGCTTGTCACCCAGCACGTACGCAACAAGATTGATCGCCTCGGTGGCGTTCTTGGTGAACACCAATTCGTCGGGGTTGGCACCGACGAACGCGGCGATGTCGACGCGGCCCTGCTCGTAGGCTTCAGTGGACTCCTCCATCAGCTGGTGCGCACCGCGATGCACGGCACCGTAGGACGTGGTCAGGAAGTCCCGCTCGGCGTCGAGCACCTGAATCGGGCGTTGCGACGTTGCACCGGAATCTAGGTACGCCAACTGATTTCCGCCGCGCATCACGCGTTTCAGGATCGGAAAGTCCGCCCTGATCTTGGTGAGGTCCAGAGTCTGCGCGGCGGTCATGTCATGCTCCCACGGCTTGGGTGAACCGCTCGTAGCCGTTGGCGTCGAGCTCGTCGGCCAGCTCGGGCCCACCGGACTCGACGATGCGGCCACCGACGAAAACGTGGACGAACTGCGGCTGGATGTAGCGCAGGATGCGGGTGTAGTGCGTGATCACCAGCACGCCGCCGTGAGTTTCCTCGGCGTAGCGGTTGACCCCTTCGCTGACCACCCGCAGCGCATCCACGTCCAGGCCGGAGTCGGTCTCGTCGAGGATCGCGATCTTGGGCTTGAGCAGTGCGAGCTGAAGGATCTCGTGGCGCTTCTTCTCGCCACCCGAAAAGCCCTCGTTCACACTGCGTTCGGAGAACGACGGGTCGATGTCGAGGTCGTCGAGCGCGGATTTGACCTCTTTGACCCAGTGCCGCAGCTTCGGCGCCTCACCCCGCACGGCGGTGACGGCGGTGCGCAGGAAGTTCGACATCGAAACCCCGGGCACCTCGACCGGATACTGCATCGCCAGGAACAGGCCCGCGCGGGCACGCTCGTCGACGCTCATCTCGAGTACGTCCCGGCCGTCGAGCGCGATCGAGCCCGAGGTGACCTTGTACTTCGGATGCCCCGCGATCGCGTACGACAGCGTGGACTTGCCGGATCCGTTGGGCCCCATCAGCGCGTGGGTCTCCCCGGACTTCACGGTGAGGTCGACGCCCTTGAGGATGGGGATCTCGTCGGCCGCGGTATCCGCGGCGACGCTGACGTACAGGTCCTTGATTTCCAGTGTGGTCATGAGGTGGCTGTTCTCGATTCCGTTATCTCTAGTTCGTGTTCGATGGCGTCGGTCAGGCGCTCCCGGACGGCGGGCACTGCGATTTTTTGGATCAGCTCGCCGAAGAATCCGCGGACGATCAATCGCCGCGCCTGGTCCTCGGGGATACCGCGAGCCTGCAGGTAGAAAACCTGTTCGTCGTCGAATCGGCCGGTGGCGCTGGCGTGTCCGGCGCCGATGATCTCGCCGGTCTCGATTTCGAGGTTCGGCACCGAGTCCGCACGCGCGCCGTCGGTGAGCACCAGGTTGCGGTTGGTCTCGAAGGTGTCGGTCCCCGTCGCCTCGGCCCGGATCAGCACGTCGCCGATCCACACGGTGTGCGCGTCGGGCTTAGAGGAGTCCGGATCGCCTTGCAGCGCACCCTTGTACGTCACATGCGAGCGACAGTTCGGCTGCGCGTGGTCGACCAGCAGCCGCGATTCGAAGTGCTGGCCGTCGTCGGCGAAGTACAGGCCCAGCAGCTCGGCGTCGCCACCCGGCGCACAGAACCGCGCCCGCGCCGTCAGCCGCACCAGGTCGCCACCGAGCGTCACCGCGACGTGGCGCAGCACCGCATCTTTGCCGAGCACAGCGTGATGCGTGCTGACGTTCACAGCGTCGTCTTCCCAGTCCGCGATCGACACGACCGTCAACCGGGCGGCGTCACCGACGACGAATTCGACGTTGTCGGCGTAGGTTCCGCTGCCCCGCTGGTCGATGACGACGACGGCTTCGGCAAGCTCGCAGACGCGCACCTGCAGGTGCCCGTACGCGGTCGCCCCCTCGCCCGGTCCGGTGACGACGATCTCGATCGGCTCCTCGA
>JBKOYU010000661.1:0-7037 GCA_046725575.1 Actinomycetota bacterium
CCGCCGTAGGGAATCCACGCGTAGTTGTCGGGCGGGTTGCCCACGAATCGGTCGGGATTGAATGCCTTCGCGTCGGGGAAGCTGTCCTCGGAGGCGTGCGCAAGCGAGATGCTGGCAAGTACGGCGTGGCGCTCGGGAATCACCCACTCCCCCAACCGGATCCGGGCCCTTGTCATCCGCGCGGTGCCGTTGATCACCGGGCGGGTGCGCTGTACCTCCCAGATCGTGGCCTGCACCAGCTCGGAACCGCCGGCGTCGACCTCGGCGGTCAGCCGCGCCAGCAGCCGCGGGTGTCGGCGCAGCCGCTCGACGGTCCATGCCAGTGTCGTCGCGGTGGTTTCGTGGCCGGCGGCGAGCAAGGTCAGCAACTCGTCGGCGACGTGGTCGTCGGAGATCGGTGAGCCGTCCTCGTAGCGCGCCTGCAACATCAACGTGAGGACGTCGTTGCGTTCGTCGAACTTCGGATCGTTGCGGATGCCGGAGATCAGTCGCCGGATGATCTCGTCGTAGCGCTCGCGATGCGAAGTCAGCTTCCCGCCCGGGCTCCACGGGCCGAAGTCGCGGCGCACGATCGGCGGCATCACGGCCAGCCGGGAGGCGTGCAGCACCATGCCCGGCAGCAGCTCACGCAGTTCGTCGAGCGCGGCACCCTCGGCGCCGAACACCGTCCGCAGGATCGCGTTGAGGGTGATGCGCATCATCGACGGCATGGTTTCGAATTCCCTGCCTTCGGGCCACGACGCGGTCTCCCGCAGCACCTCTTCTTCGATGACGGCTTCGTAGGAGGCCATCCGCTTGCCGTGAAACGGCGGCACGAGAAGCTTGCGCCGCTCGCGGTGCTCGGCGCCGTCGAGGCTGAATGTCGAGCCGGGACCGAACATCTCGCCGAGCACGCCGGCCCGGGCAATGAGATCGGTGTTGGTGGTGAACAGATCCTTGATCAAGGCCGGATCGCTCACCACGACGGTCTCGCCGAAGATCGGCAGCCGCAGCGTGAAGGCCGACCCGTATCGCTTGGCCAGCGCGGCGACCCATTTCTCCCGGGCGGCGACGAAGCCCACGCCCTGTAGGAGTTTCGGTATCCGCGGTGCGGGTGGCAGTCGCACCGGGTCCGTGGTGGCCACAGCCATGTTTCACCTCCGTGGTGGTACTCCAAGGTACCGGCCACGGTACGCCTTAGTACCGAGGTTCACAACCCCTTTCCACACGCGTCTAATAGTGGTACTGTCTAGTACCGATCCTGGTACTGTGCGGTACCAGTAAGGCGGACGAAAGGCAGCGCTCATGTCGCGAGCAGCGGAAACAACGGATGTTCTGATCGTCGGGGCCGGACTCTCCGGCGTTGGCGCCGCATGTCAGCTGCGCCAGGAGTGCCCCGACAAATCGGTGATCGTGCTCGAAGCCCGCGACGCCATCGGCGGCACGTGGGACCTGTTCCGCTACCCGGGCATCCGGTCGGACTCGGACATGTTCACGCTCGGCTACCGGTTCTCGCCGTGGACTGATCCGAAGGCAATCGCCGACGGGCCGAGCATCCTGCGCTACATCCACGACACCGCCAAAGCATACGACGTCGACAATCTCGTTCGGCTGAATCACCGTGTGGTGAACGCCAATTGGGATAGTGACGAGGCGCGCTGGACGGTCGAGGTGCATCGCACCGACTCCGATGAGCGGATCACGATCAGTTGCTCGTTTCTGTACGTGTGCACCGGCTACTACCGCTACGACGAGGGCTTCAGCCCGAAATTCCCTGGCGTTGAACAGTTCCGCGGGCCGGTGATTCATCCACAGCATTGGCCGGAGGACATCGACTGCCGCGGCAAGCGGGTTGTCGTGATCGGCAGCGGCGCCACGGCGGCGACGTTGGTGCCGTCGCTGGCCGAAGAGGCCGCTCACGTGACGATGCTGCAGCGCTCGCCGACGTATATCGCATCGCGCCCTGCAAGTGATGCGATCGCCGATCGGCTGCGGGCATGGCTGCCGCAGAAGCTCGCCTACGCGATTGTGCGGTGGAAGAACGCATTACAGGCGATCGCGATCTTCAACCTGAGCCGCCGTCGTCCCGAAATGATGAAGTCGATGCTGCGCAAGGCCGCGGTCAAGCAACTGCCCGAGGGCTACGCCGTCGACACCCATTTCGCCCCGTCATACAACCCGTGGGACCAGCGGATGTGCCTGGTTCCCGACGGCGATCTCTTCACTGCCATCCGCGACGGGCGCGCGTCGGTCGTGACCGACCACATCGACACCTTCACCGAATCCGGCATCCGGCTGCGGTCCGGCACCGAATTGGAGGCCGACATCGTCGTCAGCGCCACCGGCCTGAACCTGCTTGCCATCGGGGGCATGCAGCTCGAGGTCGACGGGCAAGAGGTTGACCTGTCAAAGACGGTGTCCTACAAGGGCATGATGCTCTCCGGCGTGCCGAACTTCGCGTGGACGATCGGCTACACGAACGCGTCGTGGACGCTCAAGGCCGACCTGGTGGCCGAGTATGTGTGCCGGCTGCTCAACCACATGGACGAGAACGGCTATGCCGCGGTCACGCCCAATGCGGCCGGCGCCACCGCGGCCAACCCGTTCCTGGACCTGGCGTCGGGCTACGTCAAGCGCAGCCTCGCCGAGCTGCCCAAGCAGGGCGATCGGGCGCCGTGGCGGCTTCATCAGAATTACGTCAAGGACGTCCGCCTGCTGCGTCGAGGCCCTATCGACGACGATGTCGTCTTCACGCCGGCCGTCGCAGACCAACGGGCAAGGAGCATCGCGTAATGCGGGTCGAGTGGGACGAAAACCGTTGCGCCCTATCCGCTTTGTGTACTGGGTTGGCGCCCGATGTTTTCCGCGTCGACGAGGACGCCCGGCTTGCGATCAACGCCGAGATCGACGAAGCGCAACGGCAGGCGGTTCAGGATGCCGCCGACTCGTGCCCGACGCAAGCGATCACAGTCGCCGACTAGTCGGCCTGAACACGCGGAGCCAGCAGCGCAATCGACGCCTCCACCGCTTCCTCGGTGATGTCGCTCATCCGGCCGCCCTCCTCGACGGTGATCGCGGTGAGTTCGCGCAGGCCACCGAGCAGCATGATGATGCGTTGGCGGGAGACAGGACCGATGCCCGCGGCGCGGAACTCGTCGGTGTCTCCCAACGCGTGAACCATTTCGATGAAGTTCTCCATCGCATCGCGTTGCAGTCGGCGCGCAGCGGCACCCAATGAGGGCACGTCGCGGATCCAGCTCAGCATCAGCGCGGAGCGGGATTCGCCAGACGAGATCCAGGCCTCGATGGCCTGCCGCACCTGGTCTCGCCACGGCGCCTGCGGGTCGACGGCGGCCGATATCTGCCTGACCTGCTCGGCGTTCGCGTCGGTAAGAAGGGCGACGAAGCAGGCTTCCCTGCTGTCGAAGTGTTCATAGAAGGTGCGCCGCGAGGTCCGCGCCCGCCGCACGATGTCGGCGACCGTCGTGCGCGGGTAACCGTCCTCGGCAATCGACGCTTCGAGGGCATCAAGGAGGCGTTGGCAGAAGTTGCTCTTGTCCTCGTCGGCGCGTCGTTGCGCCGTCTTCGCTGCCGTCACTCGATGCCTCTCCTGTCACAAGCATCGTACTGCGACGTGTGCTTTTGTTACCATCGCGCCGTGCACGACTCGCCTGCGCCAGGCGGACACGGGTCTGTTTCACGACGCAAAGCCCTCGAATATTCTTTCGCCGCAACGGTTCTACTGAGCCTTCCGACGGGGGCAGCGACACTGGGCGCGCAGAAGGCATCAGCCGACGGCCGTAGGCTGATCGATTTTACGGAGCGGTTGGTCGCGCCGGATCAGATCAAATCGGCGGGCTATGACGGGGCACTCGTCTACGTGTCCGAGTTGCGCCCTGGCGCAGACTTCGATTTCAAACCTGTCACCCGCGAGTATGCGGATGCACTACGCGCGGCGGGCCTTCAGATCGTCAGCTGTTATCAGTACGGCAAGCCCGGTTGGCCTACCCCGTCGGACTTCACCCGCGGGTACGACGGCGGCATGGCAGACGCTCAGACAGCTCTGCGGCTGCACGGTGCGGCCGGGGGTCCAGATTCGGCGCCGATCTTCTTCAGTGTCGACGAAGATATCGACCTCGCCACCTGGAAAAGCGTTGCCGTTGAGTGGTTTCGAGGACTCAACTCGGTGCTGGGCGTTGACCGTACTGGCATCTATGGCCATTCGCGGGCGTGTGGGTGGGCGATCGACGACGGCGTTATTGGGCGCTCAACCTCTGCCGGGCACTGGTGGGCATGGCAGACAAAGGCGTGGTCTCACGGTGAGCGCGAGCCCAGAGCGGTCCTTTATCAGTACGTGGTGGTCGGCGCGTCTGACCCGGGTGTCCTCCTCGGCGGTACGCACGTAGACGTGGACGAAGTCCTCGCGGCCGACTTCGGGCAGTGGGATTTCGGTCGATAGCCGGCTGCGCGTCCTTTCGGGTCGCGTGGTTTCATTCGAACTGTGGCTGACTTGAATCGTCGCAGTGTGATGTTGATGACCGGGATCGGTGTGCTGGCAGCTGCGATGCCCGTCCGTAAGGCCCAGGCGTACCCGTCGCGGCCGGATGCACCGGCGGATCGGGTGCCACCGCCCGCGGCGCCGCCCGGTGGCGCAGCTGCGGGGACGTACCTTTTCCACGACGAGTTTGACGGCCCAGCCGGCTCAGCCCCCGATCCGTCGAAGTGGGCGGCGGCACGAGCCAGGGAGTCGATGAAGGATCCGACGTTTTGGGAGTTACCCGAGAACGTCGGGCAGTACCGCGACGATCGCCGAAACGTCTTCGTCGACGGCAAGTCCAACCTCGTCCTCCGCGCCGCAAAAGACGGCAACACCTACTTCAGCGGCAAGGTTCAAAGCCCATGGAGGGGCGGCATCGGCCATACCTGGGAAGCCCGGATAAAACTCAATTGCCTCACCGCCGGCTGCTGGCCTGCGTTTTGGTTGGGAAATGACGATCGCGGCGAAATAGACGTACTCGAGTGGTACGGCAACGGCAGCTGGCCTTCGGCAACAACCGTCCACTCAAAACCGAACGGCGCCGAATGGGCGACTCACAAGATCGCGGTGGACAGTGGGTGGCACACCTGGCGAGTCCAATGGGATGACGCCGGTATCCGCTTCTGGCAGGACTACGTCGACGGCGCGAAACCGTACTTCAATGTTCCGGCGAACTCCATCCCGGATTGGCCTTTCAACGACCCTGGCTACCAGGTGTTCCCCGTCTTGAATCTTGCGGTTGCTGGATCCGGTGGCGGCGACCCCAACCCGGGCACCTACCCGGCGGACATGCTCGTTGACTGGATACGCGTCTGGTAGGACTGCCTTCTCCGACCGTGGGACGCTGCCGGGCTGGAACTTCCTCCACCAAACGTCGCGGGGCAAGGGTCCATGGATCGGAGTCGGCAGCCACTCGCGGACATGATTGGTTTCCCCGCCTTGTCACGTTTCGAGTAACGTCGTAGCCGCTTCACCGCGTCGTGTCGCTGCCGCTTGGCAGCCACCACAATCCCGGGATCGTGAACGTGCAGCCGCGCCGTCATCGAATGCGCAAGCCGGCCCGCTTGGACTCCGCGCGCCAGTGGGTGCGCTCCGGGGCCAGGGTCACCGTTCAGGCATATGCCAAGCGGTATGGCGTCGACCGATACACGTCGACCGATACACGGCATATGACGAACTCACCGCAATCGGGTTTCCGCTTCCGGCCAGCGCGAAGGCATGGTCGAAGCGACCACCCCGTGTTCCGCGCAAACGTCGCCGGCGCACCGATGAGGTCGACGCCGCTGACCCTGACTGGGTCTGGGTAGGTGATCGTCGAATGTCTGTCGTCGGCTACACGCCCGGTGGTGCTCCATTCGGCTGCTATGAAGACGAATTCACCGAAATCCCGTAGGCGCGGCGTGGCTGCGTGGTCCGTCGTCCCTCGCCCGATAGCCTGGCGCCGCGTACCACGAAAGAGGAACTGAATGCTGGTCCTGCATGGGTTCTGGTCAGCCTGGAACGGTCTGTGTTTGTGGGCGGAGGATTCCGACCTCACCGTGAAGAGCCCGAGCCAGGCGCTGCGCGCCGCCCGTCCGCATCCGTTCGCCGCGCCCGCCGACGTGATCGCAGGCATCCATGCCGGCAAGCCGGGTACCGCGGCTCTGCTGTTGCCGTCGCTGCGGATGGCGCCGCTGGACTCACCGGAGCTGTTCCGGCTCGCGCCTCGGCCGACACCACGCGCGGACCCGGCTCTGCTGCCGTGGACGGTTCCCGTGGTGTGCATCGACGCCGCGTCGGCGATCACCTCTCTCAACGAGCCCGCCGCCGACGTGCGGTACGGCGCGTCCGTGGCTTACCTGGCCGACCTGGCGGCGTTCGCGCGGGAGCTGGTCGAGCGCGGTCGGATTCTGCCTGCGTGCGCGTCCGACGAGCATGGGCCCGTTGCGTTGTGGCGTCCAGTGCTCCAGGGTCCAGACATTGTGGCGATGAATTCGCTGATCGCCGCGATGCCGCCGGTGTGCAGGGCAGAGCTGGGCGCACACGACGCGCACGCGCTCGCCACGTCGGCGCTGCGCGCCTTGGTGGACGCGGCGGTGCGTACGGCGTTGCCGGCGGGCATCGATCTGCTGCCGCCGCGGCGTGGCCGTCGCTCCAAACGCGTGTCGGCCACAGAGGCGTGGTTGACGGCGTTGACCGCGCCGGACGGCCGGTTCGAGGCGGATCCCGGCGAGTTCGACACGCTGGTCGAGGCGCTGGCCCCGTGTGACGAGGTCGGGATGGACACGCCGGGCCCGGCCAGGGCGACGTTCCGGCTCACCAAAAACGAGACGGATCCCGATGCTGCGGAGGCGTCGGGGTGGCGCTTGGAGTTCCTACTGCAATCCATCGCGGACCCCAGCCTGCTCGTTCCCGCCGAGCAGGCCTGGCACGACGACGGCAGCCTGCGCCGATGGCTGGACCGCCCGCAGGAACTGCTGCTGGCCGAGCTCGGTCGTGCCACACGGATCTACCCCGAGCTTGCCTCTGCACTGCGTACGGC
>JBKOYU010001056.1:0-4945 GCA_046725575.1 Actinomycetota bacterium
GGTGGAGTGGGCCAGCACGTCGTCGACGTAGCGCTGCACCGAGGGCGCCGACGCGAACCGTCCTTCCGGCGGCAGCGTCAGCTGCGTGCCGAAGAACTCGATGACACGGTTGCCGTGCTCGGCCGCGCGGTCGAACAGCGTTCGCACGAATTCCTCAGCGGCGTAGACCTTTGCCCGCTGCGCGTCGCGTGGCGTCACTTCTCCAAAGCGGACCGGGCGCCTGCCAGCTCGTGGCTGTCGCCCAGCCGGGCCCTGCGGCCTGCTTTGTCACCCGCACGTCGTGCCGCCGACGAATAGCCGGCGGTCGCGCTGGTGGCCCGCCAGGTGCCGCGGGCCTGCGACGTCTCACGGTAGAAGTCCTTCAGTTCAATATCCTTGTCCCGCAATGCGATAGCGGTGCCAGGGCGGCTGTCGCGACCCTTGGTGGCTTCGCGCTGCGCCTGCTCCCGCGCTTCGGCCAGTCGCTGACCAATGCGGGCGCCAAACGCCAGCTGAAAGTTGATCCGCGCGGTGATCGTCGGCGTCGGCCGGTGCGCTCCCGACGAGATGTAGGCCTCGGACGCCCGCACCATCTGCAGTACCAGGCTGGCGTACAGCGCATGGCTGGCGTCGATGTCCTCGGCGAAGCCGTATGCGTAGACGAACGTCGAGTTCGACGCGACGTCGCACTTCACGTCATTGGCAAGCGCGATCACCGTGAACAGCTGCACGTAGGTGCGCAGCCCGCGAGCGCCGGCGTTGCCGATAGTGATGGTGCGCTGCACGGGCGTCTGGGCTTTGGTGCGTTTGTCTGAATGTGCGCGGGCGACTGCGAGGTCGATTGACGTCGCCGTGGCCAGCCGTTGGGCGGCGGCCATGAACGCATCGGCCTCGTGCTGGTTGTCGGTGCCCTCGGCCTGGCGGAGCAGCGCGGCGATGCGCGCCAGCATCTTGTCGTCAGTCATGACGGCCAGATTAAGGCTATTGCCCGACAAACACGTCGAGCGCCGTGACCACCTGTGGAGAAAGTGGCGCCGGCTTGGTGAGGTTGGCGATGCTGTCGCTGGGATCGTCGTGCAGCACGTGGTTGACGCCCTGGAGTTCGACCACCTTGAGCGCAGTGTGCTTGAGCGCGTCGATCAGCGGCTTCACGGTGACGCACTTGGCCTGGCTGTCGGTGTCCGAGCACGTCAACAAGACCGGCGTGCCTGCGGGCACCTTCGCGGCGAGCGCGGCCGGGTCGATCTTGTCGGCCTCGGCGACTGCCGTCACGTTGCCCGGGTTGACGATGGCGCTCAGCCCCTCCGGCAGGTCCTTGGGCGCGGTGCCTTTGGTCCGGATTTCATCGACGGCTGCCAGCCACGTCGCAAGCGTCTGAGGGCTTGCGTCGCCGCGTACGCGGTCGGTGATGATGTCGAGGTAGCGGCCGGGCAGCGGCTGAAACAGGCCCAGCGAGTGGATCTTTGGCGCGCCGGGCGTGGTGTCGGTAGCCAACGTCATCGCGTGGATGGTGCCCTCACCGAGGCCGTACACCGAGATACGGGCCTTGTCGGTGCCGGGCTGGTCGGCGAGGAAGCGGACCGCCGCCTTCGCACCCGTGGTGTAGACGGTGCTGACGACATCGTTCGGCCGCTGCTGGTAGGGACCAAGGCCGGTCTTGCCGGTACCGACCTTGTCGTAGCGCAGGCTGGCGACGCCTTGGTCCGAGAGCTGTTCGGCAAGTTGACGCATGTTGCCGATGGGACCGACGACCGCGTTGTCGCCGTTGCGGTCTGTCGGCCCGCTTTCGGAGATCAGCAGCGCCGCGGGTCCGGGCCCGGCGCCCTGCTGGTGCCGGTAGGTGCCGTGGATGGTCAGGCCGTCGGCGTCGAAGCTGACGTCATCGTCGACCCAGGGATGATCCTCCGACGAGCAGCCGGCAAGTGCCAGCACCAACGAAACAACCAGAACGACAATGCGTTTCAAAGGCGAACCTCGATCCAGGACGCGACGTCGTCGAGCACCACCGCGCGTTCGGGCTCATTGAACACCTCGTGGTAGAGCTCGGGGTAGACCTTGAGGTGCACATCAGTGGCGCCTACGCATTCGACGAGGTGCCTGCTGCCGTCGACGGGAATCAACTTGTCCTGCTCGCCGTGTACGACCAGCAGCGGCGCGGTCAGGGCGCCGGCGCGCTGGGGCATGGTCTCGCCGACGCCGATCAATGCGCGGGCAATACCGGCGGGCAGCTTGCCGTGGTGGACCAGCGGGTCGGCGTTGTAGGCGGCCACCACCTCGGGGTCACGCGATACCGCGTCGGTGGGCAGTTCTTCGACGGGCAGACCGGGAACGACCTTGCCGAGCAGCTTGGCGACGACCACCATCACCGGCGACATGCCGTCCTGGGCGTCGACGGCCGGGCCGGACAACACCATCGCGGCGTAGTCGTCGGGGTGTTCGACGCCGTAGGCGAACACGATGCCGCCACCCATGCTGTGGCCGAGCACGACGCGCTTCAGGCCGGGGTGGTCGGCGGCGGCGATGCCGACCAGGGTGTGGAAGTCGTCGGTGTATTCGGAGATGTCGCGCAGGAAGACGCGCTTGCCGCCGGAGCGGCCGTGGCCTCGATGATCCAGCGCGTAGGTGATGAGGCCGGATTCACCGAACCGCTGCGCGACATGGTCGTAGCGACGGGCGTGCTCGGCGTACCCGTGTGCCAGCACGACGACCCCGCGAGGCTCGGTGTCGGGCGTCCACACGTCGTAGACGATGCGCACACCGCCGACACCGTCGAAGCTGCGTTCCTTGCGGGTAGTGGCCATCTGGGGAGAGTAGCGAGTGCTTGTCGGCGAGTCTGCGTAAGCTCGGCGACGTGACCGTCCTCGCCCACGAAACCGATGACGAGTTCCTCCTGAAGGCCGGGCCTCACCGGCGTGAACTGCTGGCGCACTGCTACCGGATGACCGGTTCCCTGCACGATGCAGAAGACCTGGTTCAGGAGACCTATCTACGGGCGTGGAAGGCCTATCGCGGCTTCAAGGGCCAGTCGTCATTGCGGACGTGGCTGTACCGGATCGCCACCAACACGTGCCTGACCGCGCTGGACTCACGGCGGCGTCGTCCGTTGCCGACGGGATTGGGGCAGCCGAGTTCCGATGCGACGGGTGAGCTGGTGGAACGCAACGAGGTGGCCTGGCTGGAGCCGCTGCCCGACGATTCCTCCGATCCGTCGAACATCGTCGGCTCGCGGGAGTCGGTGCGGCTCGCGTTCGTGGCGGCGCTGCAGCATCTGTCGCCGCGACAGCGGGCGGTGCTGGTGTTGCGCGACGTGCTGCAGTGGAAGGCGGCCGAGGTGGGCGACGCGATCGGCGCGTCGACGGCCGCGGTCAACAGCCTGCTGCAGCGGGCGCGGGCGCAGCTCGAGGCGGTCGGTCCCAGTGAGGACGAGGAACTGGCCGAGCCGGATTCGCCGGAGACCAAGGATCTGCTGGACCGCTACATCGCGGCGTTCGAGGCCTATGACATCGACGAACTGGTGAAGCTGTTCACCGACGAGGCGATCTGGGAGATGCCTCCGTTCGACGGCTGGTACCAGGGGCCCGAAGCGATCGTCACGCTCACCCGGGTGCACTGCCCCGCCGAAGGGCCGGGCGATATGCGCTTCATCCGGACGACGGCCAACGGACAGCCTGCGGCGGCGCTGTACATGCTCAACCGGGAGACCGGCAAGCACGAGGCGTTCCAGCTGCATGTGATCGACATCCAGGGCGACGGGGTGTCGCATGTCGTGGCGTTCCTCGACACGTCGCTATTCGAGAAGTTCGGTCTGCCCGCCGCGCTGTGAGGCGACGAGATCACACTTATGCCACGCGATCGAGCCAGATGCGTGCGTCAAGTCTGACCTCGTCGCAGTGGGGCCAGCCCGCGGCCCGCATCGCGTCGCGAACGCGCGCGAGAAACACCGGGGACCGGTAGCGCAACAAGTTGCGGCTGACCCGGATGATCTTCCAATCAAGCGCCTGCAGTTCGGCTTGCTGGTCGATATCGCGGGCATGCCGTTCAGCGTCCGTCCAGTGCTGGGGCCCGTCATACTGCACGCCGACCCGGAACTCGGGCCACCCCATATCGATGCGAGCGACGAAATCGCCGTACTCGTTGCATACGACAATCTGTGTCGTAGGCCGCGGGAATCCGGCGTTGATCAGCAACAGCCTTGTCCGCGTCTCCTGCGGCGACTCGGCGCCACCATCCATGAAGTCGACCGCGCGACGCAATTGGACGATGCCCCGTGAACCCTTGTGGCCGTCGATCAACGGACGGACGTCGTCGGGCTTGAGGCCAGTCGCGTTGGCAAGCGAGTCGAGCCTGATGACTGCCCGCGTAAGACTTCCTCGACGGCCAAGGTCGTATGCGGTGCGAGCGGGAGTTGTCGCCGGTATGCCGTCGATGACGCAGATCTCGTCGCCGACGAGCGTGTCCCGATGGATGACGATGCCGTGCACTGCTTCGCCGATACGAATCATTTCCGCAGGGAGTCCCGCGTCGATCCATTTGGTTCCGTGCAGTGCTGCGGCCGACAGCCCCGCGACTGTGGCGTCACGGCGGGCCCACAACCACGCCGCCTTGGCGCGCGTAGTGGCGGTCACCTCGTAGCCCTTCGGCAGATACACGTTTCGGTAGATGGCCTCGTAACCATTGCGTAGTCCACGTCTGCTGACCAGGTCGGCCGCGAGCGCTTCACTACCTATGAATGGCCCATCGATTCCCCCCATGCAGCGACGATGGCAGAACGCCCCGCCAAGTCGCTCGAATCCATTCACAGGCCCAGCCAGATCAGACTTATTGCACGCAAAACTGCGATTTTGCGTACCGGAATCTTATTTCGGCGAGAAGTCTGCATTGCAGCAGCTCACCGGCCGTCTTGGCGCGCGTTTTGTAACGTGTTCTATGATCGCGACTCATGAAGACCAAGGGCGCTCTGCTGTGG
>JBKOYU010000259.1:0-2262 GCA_046725575.1 Actinomycetota bacterium
AGTGAGCTCAGCACATGCCAGCTGAAGCTGCCCGGGGCCAGGATGTCAGGGTTCTTACATGTGGTCGATGCGTCGATTACCACCGCGTCGGCTCGCGGATCGACCACCAGCAGCAGCGTCGAATCCGGAACAGCCGAGCGGATCAGCCGGGTGCACGCTTCATCAACCGCGAGGCGCAGGTCGGCGACAGCGTCGAAATCGAGATCCTCGAAGGTGCCGACGGCGGCCACCAAGGTGCGCAATATTGCGAGGTTTTCCAGCTTGGCCGCGACCCGGAGTTCGACCGACCGGCCGCTGCGTAGCTGCCCATTGTCTTTGTTCGCGGCGTCGGCCATATGACCTCCCGGCACTTTCCTGGCGAGACTACCCCAGGTCGGCTCCCAGCTAACCACTGGCGCTCCAATGACGGCTCGGCGGAGACGTGTGGCAATAGTGGCGGCGGGGTAATCCCTCGTCATGGAGGAGATGGCGCCACGGAGTCGGGTCGACGACGCGACCGACACCCGGCTGTTGCGCCGGATACTCATCACCACCGGACTGGTGCTTGCCGTACTGATTCTGATAGTGGTGGCGGTATACGCCGCAGCGTTCATCATGCTGGCGCCGATGATGCAGTGACGCGGATGACGAGCATCCCGGCGCCGCGCGTGTTGATGTCCTCTTCACCATGGTGCACGTGCAATACCCCGCCGTGGTCGTCCACCAAACATGCGACTTCGCCCTAGCGCCGTCCACGGCCCTAGAAGGACGCCGCTGTCGGCTCGCAGCAAGCCGATATCGACTTCTCGTAGAGGCGGGCGGTGTCCGCGGCGATTCGGTCCCACGTGTAGCGGGCGACGGCGCGGTCTCGTCCTGCGGCACCGAGGCTGCACCGCAAAAAGGAATCCCGCAGCAACGCGTTCACTGAGGCCGCGAGTTCCCTCTGATCCTGGTGGGCAACCAGATAACCCGTCACCTCGTGGACGACGATGTCACGCAACGCGCCCACCGCGGAGGCGACCACGGGGACGCTGCAGGCCATCGCTTCCAGCGCCACGACGCCGGACGATTCGTAGGACGGAGTACATGCGAGGACATCCGCGGACCGCAACAGGGCGGGCATATCGGCCACTTGGGCCGCCCCGTGGAATCTCAATCGCTCGGCGACTCCCAACTGTTCGGCGAGGCTGCGAAGCCGACACACCTCGCCATCGGACTCGCCGCTATCAACCTCGCCGACGATGACGAACTCGACATCGGGGATGAGCGGCAGGGCCCGAATCACTGTGTCGAACCCGTTGCACGGCAACAGCTTTCCCACACCGACTACGCGAGGTGCCTCGCCTCGCGGTGCCCGAGGCCCCTCGGGAGTGAACACGTCGACGTCCACGCCAGACGGAATCACAGAGGTGCCTGGGCGCGGCCGGCCCATCCGAATCAGTTCGAAGGCTTCGTCGGTGCAGCTAGCCGAGACCCCCGTCGCGGTCTTGGCCAGCGTCGACTCCAAACGCAGCCGACGCCCTGCGCCCAACCCGTGAAACCTCATGACCGTGGGCAGGTTGAGTTGGCGGGCCACAAGCTCGGTCGCGATGCCCGACATCCAGAAGTGGGCATGCGTGATACCGGGGCGGTCCTTGAACCAGGCTGCAGCCAGGCATCGGGCGAATGGCCCCATGGCGCGCAGGAGTTCATCGTCGGTGAGCGGCTCGGGCGGACCGGCAGGCACGTGAACCACGTTGTAGCCCTGCGGTGTTTCGACACTCTCAGGCAGATCGGGATCATCTCGACGGGTATACACACCCACCTGGTGCCCCCGACGTGCAAGCGCAGCGGACAACTCTGCGACGTGCACACTCTGCCCGCCCGGATCGCTACCACCCGTGGCCGCGAGCGGGCTCGCTTGCGCCGAAACCATCGCGATATTCATCGACGCCACAGCAGTGTGAAAGGCCACACGACCGTGTACCCAAGTCGTCCCGCATACCAAACGCAGTCGGGGTAGCAAACGCTACACGCTGGTTTTTGCCGACAGTGCGCGGGGTATTCCGACGCCGTGCAACACAGCGAAGAATTTCCCGACGACGTCCCCGTCGCCGATGCCGTCGAGCAACAACGGACGTTCAGCGAACCGGTTCCCGACGAAGAGGCGTCCGCCGAACCGCCAGATGACATGCCGCTGGAGGCCGCGCCCGCTGACTGGCAGGAACAGTTGGAAACGGTCGACCTGGATTCGGACTACGACGAGGTCGACCGACCATGACGGAGCCAAGCGGTGTCATCCCG
>JBKOYU010000027.1:0-3464 GCA_046725575.1 Actinomycetota bacterium
GTACCCGGCTCGATCGCAGGCATGAACTCCAGCGGATGCGAACAGTTAATGCCGTAGAACTCCGGCCGGTCATCACCGGTCTCGAGGTCGATGGTCTCGATCGCATCCTTCACGGTCGGCCCTGACAACAGTCGACGGGTGCTGTGATCGAGTGTGAAGGAGACCGAAAGAGGCAAGCCCGCACGTGCTGCCGCACGCGACAGCCCGATCACCTCGGGCACACCGTTAAACGTCATGGCCTCGACCAAGTCGACGCCGGCCTGGGCGAGCGTCACGAGTTGTTCGGTGTGGTATTCCTCCGCCTCGTCGGCGGTGATTGTCCGGTTCGTCTCGTACGCGTCGCCGCGCGGGCCAACGATCCCGGCATACATGACTGCGGGCACCTGCCCCGCGTATGGCCGGGCAACCTCGCGCAGGAAGTCGATCGCTCGCAACTGCATCTCGGCCAATGACTCGCGGGAGTAACCGAGCAACGAGCCCCAATCCGGGCTCGCTCGGTAATCAAGGCCACCGATGACCACGCCGAATCCGTGACGGGCTGCTGTGTCGAGATACTGGCCGTACATCCCGCTTAGCTGGCTCACAGCGCGCGGGTTGTCCAGGAGGGGAAACATCGCAAAGTGTGGGAGCTCGAACCCGTACTTGTACAGGATCTCGGTTTCCTGGCCACCCTCGGTGAGATAGTTCAAACCAGGCCGTTGCTTCGGGAACCCCGCAGACATGACGCAACCTCCCCCGTCCTGCCAGCCAGCTAGGAGCAATGGTAGGGCGGTGAAACACAGTGCCGCCCGCCGTTCGCCGATTTTTTACTGGTCGCGTCCGTTGCGAGCGAGAGACCGGCACACAGACGTCTGTCGCCCGGGCGGGAGCCCTGCCAGCCACCGTCGTTAGGCTGTGCGCCATGGCTGCTGACATCGTCCCGATCCGGCTCGGGCTGACCAAGGGCGACCTGTACACGTTGTGGGCGCCACGCTGGCGCGACGAGGGCGACGAATGGGAGGCGTTCCTCGGCAAGGACGAGGATCTGTATGCGTTCGAGTCCGTCGCCGACCTGGCCGCATTCGTCAGGACCAACACCGACAACGACCTCACCGACCACCCCGCCTGGGAAGCGTTGACCGAGGCGAATGCACACAAATTCGATCCGGCCGAGGATCGCCAGTACGACCTCGTCAGCCTCCAGGAGCTGGTCGCCGAGAAGCCCAGCGAGGAGACGATCAAGGACCTGCACCGCACGCTGGCGATCGCGTCGTCCATCGGATCGGTGTGCGAGATGCCCGCGGTCACCAAGTTCTTCAACGGCAACCCGGTACTCGGGACCGTCGGCGGCGGCATCGACGCGTTCGCCGGGCGGGCCGGCCGCAAGCGCTGGGCCGAGATCGAAGCGGTGATCGGCCGCGGCTGGGACAACGTGGTCGACGCGATCGACGAGATCGTCACCATTCCCGACGTCGACGACGCCGCCTCGGAGAAGGCCGTGGCCGAACTGGCCGAATCCGCGCCCGAGCCCGAGGAAGACGAGGAGATCGGGGAAACCGACGCCGACACCGACGTCGAGGACACCGAGGCGGAGGCCGATGTCGAGGAGTCCGACGACCTCGCCGACCACGCCGAGGGGCTCGTGCTCGGCAGCGACGACGACTTCTGGCTCAAGGTGGGCATCGATCCGGTCCGGATGATGACGAGCGGCGGCACCTACTACACCCTGCGCTGCTACCTCGACGACGAGCCGATCTTCTTGGGCCGCAACGGAAGAATCAGCGTGTTCCGCTCCGAGGGGGCATTGGCGCGCTATCTGGCGGACGAACACGATCACGACCTGTCCGACCTGGCGACGTACGACGACATCCGCACGGCGGCCACCGACGGCTCGCTGCAGGTCGACGTCAGCAACGACAACGTCTACGTGCTCACCGGGATCGCCGACGACCTGGCCGACGGCCCAGACGCCATCGACCGCGACCAACTGGAGCTCGCCGTCGAATTCCTCAGGGACGTAGGTGAATACGCCGAGGACACCATCGTCGACGAGACCCTGGACGCCGATCAGCCGCTGGGCCGGGTGGTGGCCTATGTGCTCGACCCGGACACCGTCCGCCGCCCGAGCCCGCCGTACACGACGGCCGTCGAGCAATGGGAGGCGCTGGAGGCGTTCGTCGAATCGCGGCTGCGCCAGGAGTAGCGCTACAGCTCTGTCGCCTTCGGATGCCGCGGCTCGTACAGGCCGAGCTCGCCGCCGCCAGGCAGCCGGATGCTGGTCAACAGGCCCCAGCCTTGGTCGCCGACTGGACCGCAGCTGACGCCCTTGGCGGCGAGTTGTTCGACCGTGGCATTCACGTCGTCGCACATCAAGTACAGCTGGTGCGACGGTCCGCCTTCCGCGGGATGTACGGCGACCTCGCCGGGCGGCAGCTTGAAGATCAGCCAGCCGCCGCCGGCGTCGACGTGCGGGTAATCCAGCACGTCGCGGAAGAATGCCCGGTCCGCGTCGGCGTCGCGGCTGTACACGATGACATGAGTGCCAGTGATCATGGCGCCACCGTACGACCTCGCGATGAATTTGCGGCCCCCCGCCAGTCTGGATGGGTATGCCCCTGTCTATGTCCCCCGCCGTCCGTTCCGTCACCGTCCCCGGCGCCCGTCTGCACTGCGAAGTCCGCGGGGCCGGACCGCTGCTACTCGTCATCGGCTCACCCATGGCGTCGGCCGATTTCGCACCGCTCGCCGACGCGCTGGCCGGCGACCACACCGTCGTCACCTATGACCCGCGCGGCCACGCCAACTCCCCGATCGACGACCCGAACGACGACGCCACCGCCGACCAGCGGGCCGACGACGTCGTCGCGATCCTCGACGACTTGGGCGCCGAGTCGGCCGACGTGTTCGGCTCCAGCGGCGGCGCGGTGACGGGCCTGGCGTTGGTGGTCCGTCATCCCGGACGGGTGCGCACGCTCGTGGCGCACGAGCCGCCCCTGCTGGAGCTCCTGCCCGACGCCGCCCAGCAGCGCGCGGCCACCGAGGACATCATCGAGACCTTCCACGCCGCGGGCATGCACGCGGCGTGGTTCAAGTTCATGGTCAACGCCGGCTTCGACATGACGACGCCGGCGGACATGCCTGCCGAACCACCGGAGCCGACCGAGCAGGATCTTCGCGAGGCCGCGCGATTCTTCGACCACGAACTGCGACCGACGACGCGATACGTGCCCGACATCGATGCGCTGAAGACCAATCCGTCGCGGGTGTTGATCGGCATCGGCGCAGACTCCGGCCATCTGCTCACCTACCGGACCTCCGTCGCACTGTGCGACCTACTCAGCTGCACGCCGGTGGAATTCCCTGGCGATCACGGCGGATTCATCGGCGCACCAACGGAATTCGCCGACACATTGCGCACCGTGCTCAGCTGACGGCCCGAGCGAGCTAGCGCTAGCCGACGAGCACGGCGAAGCGCGGCTTGATCA